>NZ_JAMPKB010000014.1:0-112227 GCF_039961925.1 Trichocoleus sp. DQ-U1
CATCGACAGAGCAAAAAAGTTCTTCTAGACTAAGCATGGGACGAGCCTGTAAAGCTGTTGTGTGATGACTTTTAGCTTACTCGCTTGTCCCCTCCTTATCCCGAACTCAGGTTAGTTAAAAAAAAAGCAAGGTGGGTAGTATCCACTTTGCTTTTTAAATGAAGAATCACACAGCGATCGCCTTGGCTTTAGGCGATAATTGTTCGCGGTTATGAGGTTCCTCAAAATCAATTAACGGCCCTTTCGGAACAATTCTGGTGGGATTAACTTTTGGGTGGCTTTTATAGTAATGGCGTTTGATATGGTCGAGGTTGCAGGTTTCCTTTACCCCTGGCACCTGGTAGAGGTCTTTCAGGTAATTCCAGAGATTGGGGTAATCCACAATCCGGCGTGAATTGCACTTGAAGTGGACATAGTAAACGGCATCAAAGCGCAAGAGAGTGGTAAACATACACCAATCTGCCTCGGTGAGGCTTTCTCCACACAGATAGCGTTGCTCCGCTAACACTTTTTCCCAACGATCGAGAGCATCGAATAGTTCCGTCACCGCTTCATCGTAGGCGGCTTGGCTAGTCGCAAATCCTGCTCGATAAACGCCATTATTAATCGGTTGGTAAATTGCATCGATCGTCTTATCAACCGCCTCCTGCAATTCTGTTGGATAAAAATTCATCTCAGACTTGGCGAAATCATCGAATTCTGTATCAAACATCCGAATGATCTCGCGGGATTCATTATTCACAATCGTGGTAGTTTCTTTATCCCAAAGAACTGGGACAGTCACCCGCCCATTGTAATTAGAATCCGCTTTAAGATAAACTTCCCACAAATAGCGAGTCTTATTTACCGTATCGGGGATAGAACCTGGTTCTTCTGAGAATTCCCAACTATTTTGCTCAATTTCGGGTGCCACGACTGAGAGACTGATAACATCTTCTAATCCCTTCAATTGGCGCATAATTGCGGTTCGTTGCGCCCAAGGACAAGCCCAGGAAATATAGAGATGATAGCGACCTGGTTCAGCCTTAAAGCCACTAGAACCATCAGCTGTAATTTTGTTGCGGAAGGTTGTTGATGGACGAATAAATTTTCCTTGGGAGTCTTCTTGTTCTCGTTCGCTAACCCACTTTCCATCAATCAAAAGACCTAAACCCATAACGTTCTCCTTTGAGAGTATGAAGGGCAACCCCAGGAAGATTGCCCCACACTTATTGGTTCAGGTTCTCACCTAAAATTCATCGGTCTTAGGTGCAAAATAGGGCGAGTACCTTACTCAGCGCTGAGGATTTTTGGCACTTTGAAAAAGTCACCCTCTTGATCTGGGGCACCTGTGAGAATAGCTTCCCGGTTGGGAAAGGGTTGCAGTTCATCAGGGCGTGTCACATTGCTGACATCAATTGCCCTTGTTGTGGGTTGCACATCACTGACATCAAGTTCGCTTAATTGTTCAAAATACTCCAAAATACTGCCTAGTTGGGTCGTAAATTGGGCTTCTTCTTCGGGGGTCAGTTCTAGGCGAGCCAGATGGGCAACTTTGCGAACTTGTTCGCGGTCAATCATAACAGTGGTAATGGCTTATTGGTAATTGGTCATTTGATAGTAGATAGTAGGTAATTTTTTCTCTTTTGTTGATTACCTATTACCTGTTACCTAAAAGAAGATATCCATCGTAGATCGCCCAGTCGTTTTGAGCCAGTTTTGGGCTTCGATGTAGTTATTCGGAGCCATACTAATCGCTTGTTTCCAATATTCTCCGGCTTTGTCAAACAAAGCTTCAGCAGCTTCGGGATCTCCATCTTCCTTGAGCTTTTCACCCTGGAAGTGGTAAATGACGGCAATATTATTCAACGCTTGAGGCAGGCGAGGATTACAGTCAAGCGCTTGGTGGTAGTATTCCAAAGCCTGCTCGTGGTCACCATTGCTGGCGTATATCAGCCCCATATTGTAGAGGATATAACTGCGGTCGTAAGTGTCTTCCTCTAGGGTTAGGGCTTCCCTGTAATTGTCTAGAGCTTCGGCGTATTCACCATCTGCCTGCGCTGACATACCATCGCGGTAGTAGATGAAGGCTTCTTTTGCTTTCTTGTTGGCAGGCAGGATTTTCAGGATTATATCCGCCATTACCGTGAAGCTCTTGTCAATGAAGTTATCGTTTTTTTGCGTTCTTGGCATATCCGGCTCTGTAATGCTGCGCTAATTAGGAAAGTGTAGAGTGGTCAGTTTATCGCTCAGTGATGCTCTTTAAGCTAATTTAACGCGCTCTGGGAGTCAACTGGATTGAGATTAACAAATGCGATCGCGCATTTGTTGTTCTTTCCTCAATCAACAGAGTTTCTCAGTGTTTTTTAGCGGACGTATTATTTTATACAAAATAAATACTAGTCCTTGTGTATATTTAGAGAATGGAAATCTGTGCGCTTATATATACGGAATTAAAGCTTGGCGATCGCTCAGCCGTAAGGCTAATGCACCCTTGACTATGGTTGGGTTTAATAATGCAAAGTGCCATCTGGGAGAATTGCACTATTGAGCTGGACGCCTTCGAGAAGCGCATTCTCAAAATCAGCATTTCGCAAATCCGCCCCTCGCAAGTCTGTTTCTCGGAGAATGGCGTTGCTCAAGTCAGCACCGATCAGATTCGTTTGCCGCAAATCAGCCTTGGTGAGGTCAGCGCCCGGTAACTTCGCCATCGTCAACTCAGAACCGGCAAGGTTAGCGCCTGTGAGATTGGCTTTAATCAGCGCGGCTAAATTCAAATTAACGCCGCTCAAGTTGGCACCGCTAAGGTCGCTATTAATAAAGCTGGCACCGCCTAGATTTGCCCCGCCAAAGTTGGCACCTCTTAAATCGGCAGCACTGAGATTGGCACCGGCGAGATCGGCACGCCTCAAATCAGCCGCCCTTAAGTCCGCATCTCTTAACTCAGCACCTCTCAAGTCACACTGAGGACATTGTTTAGTTTTTAGCAACTGTTGAACGTGTTCCAGATTGGCTGCTTTGAGTGGTGTTGCTAATCCCAGAAGTGAGAATAGAAAAACGGGCAGCCACGTTAGGAAGGCGAAGCGGTGCTTCAGTTCAGTGTGGCAGATGGTAACAGCGAATAAGTTAAGAGCGATCGCGCGAGTTCTGGGTTTCATAATCTGCCTGCTGGAATTTGCCAAAATTTTATACTGGTGATAGTAGCCTCCGTCCTTGAGGAAAGCACATGGCTCCCAATCCCACCCTCATGCAAGCAGTTGAACACCTGGGCTACCGTGTCACGGTTGGCGATGTGGCGACCCAAGCTGGGTTAAATGTCAACATGGCTCAGGCTGGATTACTCGCTCTGGCATCCGACGCCGGTGGACACTTGCAGGTAGCAGAAACCGGCGAGATAGTCTACCTTTTCCCTAAGAATTTCCGGACAGTTCTCCGCAATAAGTTCTTGCGGTTGCGACTGAAGGAATGGTGGGAAAAAATTTGGAAAGTTTTGTTTTACCTGATCCGGATTTCCTTCGGGATTATCCTGATTGCTTCCATTGTCCTAATTTTTGTCGCGATCGCAGTTATTCTAATCGCCGTCAATAGCAGCCGCGACAGCGATGATTCCGGCGGCGGTCATCACGGTGGCGGCGGTATGGTTTTTATGCCCCGCTTCTGGTTTGGCCCTGACATCTGGTGGTTTTTCTATCCAGACTATAGCGATCGCTACGAACGGCGTCGTGTCTCATCCCCCGAAGGCAAGAGACAGATGAACTTCTTAGAAGCCGTCTTCTCCTTCCTGTTTGGCGATGGGAATCCTAATGCCGATTTAGAAGAACGCCGCTGGCAAGAAATTGCCACTGTAATCCGCAATAACCAGGGTGCTGTCACCGCCGAGCAAATCGCACCTTATCTCGATGACATGGGCAAAGGCTGGGGCAAAGAATACGAAGATTATATGCTTCCCGTCCTCACCCGTTTTAACGGGCAACCGGAAGTCAGTCCAGACGGAGAAATCGTCTATCACTTCCCAGAATTACAAACTACAGCCCAAGAGCGGAATTCGCAGCCAGTGGGTGCATATCTCCGAGAGCGTCCTTGGCGCTTTAGCCAAGCCGATAGCGGACAAATTATGCTCTCTGCGGGATTAGGTGCCGTGAATATTATCGGTGCTTTAGTTCTCAATTCTCTGTTACGGGGAGAGATAGGGGTTCAATTAGCGCAATCCGGCGGACTTATCGCCTTCGTGCAGTCAATTTACTGGATTTTGCTGAGTTACGGCATCGCTTTCCTGTCAATTCCCTTAATTCGCTATTTCTGGATTCAGTGGAGAAATCAGCGAGTTGAAGCCCGGAATCAACAACGACAAGAACGAGCCATCTTGTTAAATCAAGCGAATTCCGCTTTGCAGAAGAAAATTGCTTATGCTCAACAATTTGCTGCGAAAACAGTCATCGGTCGCGAGGATTTAGCCTACACGACCGAAACCGAGCTTATAGAACAGGAGATCGAGCAAGCCGATAAGATTGATGCAGAATGGCAGCGTCGCCTCAACCAGAGCGGCTCATAAAGATTCCTTGGGGCGTTTAAAAATCAAGAAACCATAACCATAACCCGGATGGGAATTCACGCCGGTTAATTCCCAGCCTTCCTGTCCGAGTTGATTGGATAATTCATGGAGAGGTGGGATGTCTTGTTTATCTCGAAAGTCTTTTTCGTTGACACTTTTGGGTCGGAGATCGCCTGCAAAGTAGTCAAACCGAACAAAGAGGTACTCCCACTTTTTCACAGCAATCCTTCTGGCGTTTAATTAAGTCAGCTGAAAAGCAAGGAGCGATCGCTCCGGGATGAGCGAAGCGATGTCACTTGGTGGCTACCGCTTCGCTCATCCCGACTTTGGGGAGGTAACAGCCCCGCCTCTACTGCACTTTCATGCTAGCGATCGCGGTGCGCTGGTAATAATGCCCCAAAATTTGCTGGTAGTTTGTCCCCTGCTGAGCTAAATTGTAAGCCCCCCACTGGCTTAAACCAAGACCGTGTCCGAAACCACGACCGTTGAGCTGAAAACCCGTTCCTGTGGAGCTAACCGTGAACAACGTACTCCTAAGCTTCAGTGCTTGACGCAGCTGACTTCCAGTCATCCGCCGCGTGCTACCACTTCCAACGACTTTCATCGTCATAATCCGTCCGCTAGGAGTGGTGCGTTCCGGTATCAAAGATTTAACATTGCTTACACCCAGAAGCCGACTAAGTTCGTTGCGGGAGAAGCTTTTCTGCCACTGGTAGCCCGGTGTCCCTTGGTCGTAGTCAGGAACGCCGCGCAGGTAAGCCAAGGGTTCCGACCAAACATTTTCCACATTTTCCGTGTGTCCTCCAGAAGCGGAGTGGAAGACAGCAAGAATAATTTGACCGTTGTAGGTTAAAACTTGCCCAGCCGTGGCATTTACAGCCATTTGCGTTGACTCGGCTTCGGTTTCCAGACCTTTGTAAACTTGCCAAGTCTGGGTATCGCCGACATCAAAAACGCTATTGCCAGCAGTTTGACGCTTATACAGGGCGTAGGAACGAGCGGCGACAGCTTGCGCCTTCAAGGCTTCCAGAGGCCAATTAGCACTCATTTCCGAGCCTAAGACGCTGTAAAGATATTGTTCTAAATCAACTTGGTTGACGGCGGTGAGTCCTTTGCCGGTGCGAACCAATCGAGTGCGTCCCCGATACCAGCGATCGCCGATCCAAACATAACCGCCAGCCGTCGGTTCCACTATCAGTTGCGTGCTTTGCTCTCCGCCCAGCGCCACGCCACCGCCTGTAGGACGGGCTTCCATGCCATCCATTGCCGCCATTTGCCCTACTACTCGACCGGCACTATCGCGGATTACGGCTTTGGTGGAACTGCCCACGGTAATCTTGCTGACGCCTTCTTGAATCGCTACGCGCAGTTCCATCGCTTTCGTAGGAGCAACCAGCATGAGCCACAACAAAAAAGTCAGCCACCATTTAGAAGGATGTAGCCGCCCGGAGGACGCCTTCCCGAAGCCTAAGATGAAGCAAGAAGTCTGAAGCATGAAGGATTTCTGTTTGCCTAGGAGCTGTTTAGTTACCATCTATTAAAATCTCCTCACACGATGCCAAATAGAGTGCTAGGGATAGTCATTATTAAATTCCACTTAAATTGAGCATGAGAGCAAGAATCCCGTCCTTGAACTTCTCTTAGGAAGGTGGATTTATTAAGTCCCAATTCAAAAGCGTATGGGTATGGCACAGAAAAAGCCCTTACATGAAGATGAATGAGTGTCAGTTATTTAATCCACGTTCCTTAGTTCAAGACCCTTGAGAGCTGATCCGCTTATAAATTGGCACAACCCACTGACTTTTCTTATCGTGGATATATTTACCATGTTTGCTGCCGGAGTGCTACTCATAAACCTTGTGAACTTTTATCCTGAGTCTTCAGAGGAACTGCGTGTTCCCCAGATGCTGTGTCAGGATAGTTACGGAAGGCAATTCCTAGACTTTGTGACCGTTTTCTTGCCAAAATGCAAATTACTTTTTTAGGGACAAGCTCCGGTGTACCGACGCGATCGCGCAATGTGTCCAGCGTGGCTTTACGGCTACCTCAACGAGGAGAACTCTGGCTGTTTGACTGTGGTGAAGGTACCCAACACCAGCTATTACGGAGTGACCTGAAAATCGGTCAACTGAACCGTATTTTTATCACCCATATGCACGGAGACCATATATTTGGCTTAATGGGTCTTTTAGCAACCTGTGGTTTGGCTGGCAATGTTCAACGCATTGACCTCTACGGTCCCCCCGGTCTCAATGAATACCTGCGTGCTTGCAGACAATACTCTTCAACCCATTTTTCCTACCCGGTTCAGGTTCACATCGTACAGCCTGGAGTGGTGTATGAAGATGAAGAATTTATCGTCACCTGTGGTCCCCTGAAGCATCGCGTCACTGCTTTTGGCTACCGAGTCACTGAAAAAGACCGTCCGGGGCGCTTTGATGTAGAAAAAGCCGCAGCCCTCTCAATTCCTCCGGGTCGGGTCTATGGACAACTCAAACGTGGCGAAACTGTGACGCTGCTAGATGGGCGGCAAATTCATGGGGCAGATCTGTGTGGACCGACAGAAATCGGTCGCAAAATTGTTTACTGTACCGACACAGTTTATTGCGACGAGGCGGTAGAACTTTCGCAGGATGCGGATGTGTTAATTCACGAAGCAACCTTTGCCCACCAAGACGCCCAGCTAGCTTTTGATCGCTTGCACTCCACTTCAACGATGGCGGCTCAAGTTGCTCATACTGCTGGTGTTAAGCACTTGATCATGACTCATTTCAGTCCCCGCTATGCCCCCGGTAATGCCATTGTGCTGGATGACCTGCTTACGGAAGCGCGTGCCATTTTTCCGAGTACGGAATTGGCTTATGATTTTCTAAATTATGAGGTGCCTCGGCGGCGGGAAGAGGAATTAAAAATTAAAAATTAAAAAAGAGAATTTTTAATTTTTAATTGTGCATTGTTACTGTTTACAGACCGCTGGCGTTCCGCAGCCGGTCGCGTATTTCAACGAGACGGTTTTGACTGCTGACGGGCGATCGCGGTAGCGGAACTTCTGTGTTGGGCCAGCCGGTGAGATCGTTACAAGGACACGCTAAAGGCGGCATTCCTACAGTCCGGACGGGGACGGGCATGGTGCAACGAGAACAGGGTGACACATCCCATGCTGGTGTCAGCAACTGGGCAATTGGTTCTGCGGTGCCCTCTAAGTAGCAGTCCCCCGACTCTGGGGAGAGGATTTGCTGCCAGCAGTTTTCAAATTCTTGCGAGTAGCGATCGCCCCGAATCACGGGTTGCGGCAGCAGCGCTTCTTGACCATTCCGAATCAAAACTTTTTTGCCTAACTGAAACCAATAAGCAAGATACTGTTTGACTTGGTGTTGAGATGCCATAGCAAAGGAGTGAATGGTAATAGGTATAGGGTAATGAACAACTCGCTTTTTCTCAATTAGCAATGAGTCATTCGCAATTGCCAGTTTGCCTTTAAGTCTTTCTATGCTAGCGCCTATGATAATTTTGGTAACGGCGTTCCCAGGTGGCTCAGGTTGAGAACGTGACCGGCAGTAACTAAGTAGACTGGGTTAGCGATCGCGCCCACTCGACGCACCAGCCTTCCCAAGCGATCGCGGAACATCCGACCGAGGGGATAAGCGGGAACAACGCCCCACCCCGTTTCCTCTGCCACTAAGATCGCATCACTGACGCTACTTTCCAAACTTTCCAGCAACTCCTGGCACGTCTTCTCCCAAGATTCATCGTCTTGGTCTAAAAAATTCGCCACCCAAGTTCCCAAAGAATCAACGAGGAGACAACTAGAATTCTGAGATGCCCGAATCGTTGCCGCCAGTGTTAGCGGCACTTGCAGCGTTGTCCATTCCCTAGGGCGTCGTTGTTGATGTTGTTCAATTCGAGCCAGCCATTCTAGATCGTTGGGGTCAACGTGAGCCGTTGCCACATAGATAACCGGCTTACCCGAACGCATTGCCAGAGTCTCCGCCCACTCACTTTTCCCGGAACGGGCTGGACCAGTCACTAAGATTAAATGCTTAACAGAAGTCATTCAGATGCGATCGCAAAGAACTTTTTTATCCGTTTCCGGCGAGTTGTGCATTAAAGTTAAATTCAACAGTGGCAGGATTTGTATCTTACCCACCTGTACAGTGTCCGGGTTATTCTAGCGGTCAGGCTTCCCATAAATTTTCATTTTGTGCATCGAGACCGTTAATCCTACCAGACAAATAAACAAATAAAATAGAAACACAAAGCAAGTAAAAATACCAGGAAAAGCACCAATCCCAACCTTTTAGAGATTCTAGCGGCAGTTAGTTAACAGGTTTGATTTGCAGGAGTGGCGTCAGATAACTATGAAACCAGAATTAAAACGGATTGAGACAACACTGGATCGATTGGCTGATCAAAGTCCTGTCATAGAAAATCCGTCCCCTTGGGAAGATCAGCCCGATCCGAAGGGGTGGGGTTCAGAGGCATCATCAGATGCCAATCGCTCAATTTCAATGACCGTACAGGCTTTCTCTGACCAAAAGCAATCTGGCAAGACACCCGTCCTGCCAAAATTAAAAGCTCCCAGTTTCACCAACCATCGGAACGCTGCAAATCCTGCCTTGGCGATGACCCTGTTGCAAGAAATTGAAGCGATTGTTGGAGGTTGGCAGAAAGAACTTCATCAAACCTTGCGCCAAATTCAAGATATTTATCTAGAAGGGCCGATTGTTGATGGTTGGTTAGAGTCTCATTCCCGCGAACCAGAGGTTGGGGTTGAGGCGCTGCGTCAGGTGGTAGACAAGGGTCATGCCAAGTCCGTACACCAGCTGATGGACTATGTAGAAGAACTGTGCAATCAACCCGATGAAAAGGTGACTTGTGAATCTCCACGGGCTGGATACCGCCTGGTAGGAATGGATGAGAATGGTCAATTTTGGTCGCGTCCCTGTCCACCCGAACAGATTCCGAGTGTGAGTGTCGCGATCGCTCGTTATCAAAAGCTGCGCCTGCTGCTGAATCGCAAAGAGGATCTGGAAACCCGCCTCAGTCAACTAGCGGAAACACTCGTTGTTCTACATAGTCATCTAAGTGAGAATTAAAAATGCAAAATTAAAAATTGAAAATCAGTAATTTCTGCGATTTTTAATTTGTAATTTTGCACTTTTAATTAAGGTGTCCCCAATCCCAAATTTATGACAGAGCCTAAAGTTTCTGCGATTATCTGTACTCACAATCGAGAGCAGTATTTAGGTGCTGCCATTGATAGTTTGCTGAATCAAGATTTTCCGGATTTTGAAGTCGTGGTAGTGGATAATGCCTCCAGCGATCGCACATCCGAAATCGTCAAAGCACGACCAGGGGTAAGATACGTCTACGAAGGCGTTATGGGTCTATCTGTCGCCCGCAACACGGGTGCCAAGGAAGCCAAAAGTGAAATTCTCGCCTATCTAGATGATGATGCCGTTGCTAGCCCGTCTTGGCTGTCGGCACTCTATGATGCTTATCAAAGCAATGAAAAACTAGCGATCGCGGGTGGCAAAGTTACCTTAATCTGGCCCGATGGGATCTCGCCTCCTCTGTGGCTTTCCCCTGGACTATCTGGGTGCTTGGGAGCATACGATTTAGGAGATTCCATCGTCTATATCAAACAACCTGGTATGACCCCCAGAGGCTTGAATTACTCGCTCAGACGTACGTTTTTAGAGCAAATTGACGGGTTCGATGTTAATCTGGGTCGAGTCGGAAAAAATTTGTTATCAAATGAAGAATTACACATGACAGAACGGGCACTCAAATTAGGTTGGCAAGTTGCCTATCTGCCTGACGCCTTAGTTGCCCACAATGTCTCCCCCGAACGCCTTGAACAGGCTTGGTTTTTAAGCCGAGGCTGGTGGCAGGGCATTAGTGAATGTTACCGCGAACAAATCGCTGGTAAGGCAGGACCGCGCCAGCTACTGTTAGGAGGCGAACGACTCGTGCGAGGTCTCTACAAATCTGTTAAATATTTTGGCGATGCCGCCCAACGCTTCGATAATCTCGTGTATGCCTACGGTCAAGTGGGTTATTTGAGTGCAGCAATTCAAGGGATGTTATCTGCTCCTTTCAAAGTGCAAAACCCAGAGCCGGAATTAAAAATTGAAAAAGAAAATTCTTAATTTTTAATTCTTAATTGCTAATTTCTAATTGTTCTTTCATCCTTCACGGTCATGACCTCCACACCCTCCAAACTTCCTGTTTCGGTTCTGATTCCCGCTAAAAATGAACAAGCAAATCTGGCGGCTTGCCTGGAGAGTGTAGCCAGGGCTGATGAAGTGTTTGTCGTAGATTCCCAAAGTAGCGATCGCTCGATTGAAATTTCCGAAAGTTACGGCGCAAAAGTTGTCCAATTTCACTTCAACGGTCGCTGGCCTAAAAAGAAAAACTGGGCTTTAGACAATCTGCCTTTTAGTAACGAATGGGTGCTAATTGTTGATTGTGATGAGCGCATTACCCCCGAACTCTGGGATGAAATTGCAACTGCCATTCAGAATCCAGAATACGAAGGCTACTACCTGAACCGTAAAGTATTTTTCCTCGGCAAATGGATTCAACATGGCGGTAGGTATCCCGACTGGAACCTGCGTTTGTTTAAGCACAAAACAGGTCGCTACGAAAACTTGGGGACAGAAGAAATCCGCAACACAGGCGACAACGAAGTTCACGAACACGTCATTTTGCAAGGCAAAGCAGGCTATCTGAAAAACGATATGCTGCACATTGACTTTCGGGACGTATTCCACTGGTTGGAACGGCATAACCGCTACTCGAACTGGGAAGCCCGCGTTTATTTAAATATCCTGACTGGCAAAGACGAAAGCGGCACGATTGGCGCTAATTTGTTTGGGGATGCGGTACAGCGCAAGCGGTATCTCAAAAAAACTTGGGTGCGCCTTCCATTCAAACCGTTGATTCGGTTTATTTTGATTTACATTATTCAGCGAGGCTTTTTGGATGGGAAAGCTGGATACATCTATGCACGGTTGATGAGTCAATACGAGTATCAAATTGGCGTCAAACTTTATGAATTAATGGAGTTTGGCGGTCAGTTGAACGTAGCGGCTTCCTCCTCCGCGCCTCCCCAGCCCGTACCCCAGCCAGATTCATTAAAAGGAAGCGTGTAGGGTGTTGGAACCAGGCGAACAACCGCCAGCGATCGCGTCGGAATCTCTTGTTGATTTACGCCGTTACGACCAATCCTGGTTTGACAGAGGACGACCGGGTTGGTTTGTCTTGCTGTGGTGGTTGGTACAAGCGATCGCCTTTCCCTTAACTCCCCATCCCTCTAGCGGTATCCGCTGCTGGCTTTTGCGTCTGTTTGGGGCAAAAATCGGCAGCGGCTTAGTCATCCGACCAACCGCCCGCTTTACTTATCCCTGGAAAATCGAAATCGGAGATTATAGCTGGATTGGGGATGATGTCGTTTTATACAGCCTTGACCGCATTCAGATCGGTCAGCACTGCGTCATTTCCCAAAAAAGCTACCTCTGTACCGGCAGTCATGACATCCAAGACCCAGCTTTCAAGCTAATGACAGCCAGTATCACGATTGGCAACGGCGTCTGGATTGCCACAGATTGCTTTATTGCGCCTGGGGTTGAAATCGGAGCGAATTCTGTGATTGGGGCACGTAGCAGCGTTTTCGGTAACATTCCACCCCAGCAGGTCTGCTGGGGCAGTCCTTGCCGTCCCCACTACCCTAGAGAAATTAAAAATTAGAAATTAAAAGTGGTGGAAAGAATCCCTTTTCTTTAATTTTTAAGTTTGCATTTTTAATTATTCATTCATTCATATTCCGATAAGTAGCAACGGCTGACGGAGAGATTCGGTTTAAATACCGAAAAATCCAATACTTAAATATCGTGTCCAAAATGACGGGAAAGGTAGCAATAAATAGAAAGTTAAAATCTCTGTTTTCGGGTAAGCCTAAATGCCTTGCCGTTCCTTCCAGAATCACTTCCCAACCGTGAGGAGAGTGAAATCCTACAAAGATGTCAGTGAATAAGATAATAATAAAAGCTTTAGCACTGTCACTGAGGCCATAAACTACGTCATCTACAAAAGCTTTGAAAACTGCAATTTCTTTTTGGCTATTAAGCAGCAACAGGTAAAGAGATCCCGCTGCAATTAGATCGGCAAAAACATTTTTGATAGCGTTGGCACTTCTGTGACTATATTCCTCCCCAATTTTTAATGCCTTCTCTTTGACTTCTTCTTCTACTTCCTCCTTAGATAATTGAGGAGCTACACCGATTAAGCTTTTAAATTTTAGTAATTCTTCAAATCTTTGCAATTCCTGAAAAGCTTCTTCTTCCAGATCCACATTCAGGAAAATTTCAGTTTTGTTTGGCTCCCGGAAGCGATCGACAAGAGGTCCGACAAAGAAAGTTTTACTGACTTGTTGAGTTAATAAAGGAACTAAGATTAAAACTAAAATAAACCGAATAGAAATGATGGTTTTCGTTTGGGAAGTGCGAAAACTTTGAACAACTTCTTCTTCTGAATTGGGGTCAAAGTTTCTCTTGAGCCGATCTAGCGTACTCAAGATTGAGCGAGGCACAAAACTGGTTGTATCAGTCATTGTTTCAGCCTCCTCAGCCACTCGTTGGTCTGTAGGAAACAAAGGTGGTTGATTGACTAGATTTTTGGCTTCATTCCGGTCAACATTTCTCAAGTTCGCTTCTACAGATTTAGATTGGGCTACGGGTACTAAAGCTGATGAATAACGAGCCTTTTCGGGCTTGTATTTAGATAAAACATCATCAATAAATTTAAGCTTTTCTAAAGTTATGGCTTGTTTATCTTGAATTTCAAAATCTTCTCTTCTAAAATTTGGCGCTCCGGTCAGTTTTGTTTTTCTCGTTAAATCTGGATTAGAACGGGTCACTATTGAAGCGCTGGCCTGAAACTCTGCCAGCCCAAATTTAGCAGTTTTTAAGTGATTTCTAAGTTTTGTCTCAAAATAAGACATGGCATTTTCACGGTATTTTTGGCAATCTTGGGAGATTTTTTTACCATCAAAATGCTCATCTTCCAAAGCCTTAATCATTAAGGCTGCCTTATATGCTCGATCCAAGGCTCTCTCTGGGGTGTCTGAAAACCACTGGTTGGCAGTTCCTAAGTAAGATTGGAGCTGTGACAAGAAAGATAGTTTCATAATAGAAACCGAACGATTACACAAGTATCACTCAGCGTTTAGCAATGTTAACGCAATCGCAGACCATCTGGATCGTCGGGCCGGCTCGCAGTGGAAAGACAACTCGCCTTGTAAACCTGTTTTGCCAGTGGGTTGAACGGGGATCTCAACCGCGAGGTTGGCGTCGGAAGGCGGGAAGGCGGGAGCAGGCACCGACAATTTTAGTCTTTGCGGCTAATGATGATAATCGGAGCGAATTAGCTGACCGCTTGGCTACAGCAACACAGGGGCGGTATCCGATTCAATCTAAAACGCCTTTGGGTTTCTTTCAGGATGAGGCGATCTTATTTTGGCCTTTATTGATTCAGCGGTTGAATCTTAGGGCACAATTTCCAGTTAGACTGCGCCCAGAAACTGAGCAGGAGTTAGCCACCCGGTTGTGGCGTCCGGAGTTGGATAATGGTAGCCTTCAGTTTTTGGGGGTGAGCGAGTCTCGTTCGGTGCGTCGCGTTCTGGACTTGTTGCAGCTGTGCGCGATCGCAGGACGACCTATTGAGGAAATTCCCAGTCTTCTCGAACAAGGTTTTGCAGATCAACAAGGGTTTGCCAGGGACGACGATCCGGTAGTGGAGCGCCCGGACTGGGAGAAAATCGGAAAATTGCTGATTGATTGGCGGCAATGGTGTTTAGACCGGGGATTGCTGACCTATGGGATTATTTGCGAACTTTATTGGCGTTATCTACTGCCAGACGAAGCTTATCAGCAGCACTTGATTTGCCGGTATCAGGGAGTACTGGCGGATAATGTGGATGATTATCCAGCGATCGCCTGCGATCTATTCAACTTCCTTTTAGATAAAGGAGCAGCCGGAGCCTTTACCTATAATCCGGATGGGGCAGTGCGACTCGGTTTGAACGCCGATCCAAATTATCTAGCCAGTCTAGAGTGGCGCTGTCAGGTAGAAACTTTGAGCCAGGAACCGAGCAGTGTGGCGGCACTTTACGGAAAGCCGGTGGTGGAAGCGGTGAGCGACCCCATGTTTCTGTTGACCTTACCAGAGTCGGTACAGTTGATTCAAACCACATCCCGCGCTCAGTTGTTGCGAGAAACCGCTTTAGCGATCGCAACGGCGATACACAACGGACAGGTGCAGCCTCAGGAAGTGGCAGTGATTGCCCCTGGTTTGGATGCGATCGCTCGCTATACCTTAATCGAAATCCTCAGCAGCCAGGATATCCCCGTCCAAACTTTGAGCGAACAGCGTCCCCTGAATGCTTCCCCGACGATCCGGGCGCTGCTGACGCTGCTGGCGCTCGTTTATCCAGGCTTGGGGCGGCTGGTAGACCGGGATGCCGTGGCGGAAATGCTGGTAGTACTGAGTCAGGAGTCCGGATTCAGGAGTCCGGAGTCAGGAGGTAGCACCCATTCATCCCCGATCGTTCATCCTTCATCCTTCAAGATTGACCCAGTCAGGGCGGGTTTATTAGCCGATTACTGCTATTCCCCCGATCCAGAGCAACCCAGGTTGCTGCCGGTGACGTATTTCCCCCGCTGGGATCGGCTGGGACACTCAGCCTGTGCTGCTTATGAAGAGATTTTGCAGTGGCTAGAAGTGCAACGAGGTCAGCTGGAACAGCGTCTGATTCCCAACTGCGTCGCCTTGCTTGACCGGGCAATTCAGCAGTTTTTGTGGAAAGGCAGCAATCTACCCTACGACCAGCTAGCCGCCTTACGCGAACTGATGGAAACCGCCCAACACTACTGGGAAGTCGATGGACGGCTGCGGCAGAGCGATCGCATTGAAACCCCAGATCACACCACGATCGATCGGTTTATCTGCTTGTTGCGGCGCGGTACTGTCACCGCGAACCCTTATCCCGTGCGCCCCCTCGGTCTTGACCGTCACGCCGTGACTTTGGCAACCATCTTCCAATATCGGGCGGCTCGTCGGTTCCACCGATGGCAATTTTGGCTGGATGCCGGTTCGCACCTCTGGTCAAAAGGCGGTGCTGCCACTCTCTACGGTGCCCCTTTGTTTCTCAAGGATTGGTCGGGAGAGGCGCTAACCGAAGAAGATACCCAAGAAGCAGATGAGCAAAGACTGCGGCGGATTTTGCTGGATTTACTGGGGCGAGTGGGGGAGCGAATTTATCTGTGCCATAGCGATTTGGCGACCAATGGACAGGAGCAAACTGGCCCGTTATTGTCCTTAGTCAATGCTTCAATTCCTTTGAACCCTGATTATGCACTCAGCTAACCACGCGATCTTGGCGAGGTTTTTAGAGGGCATGGAGAAAAAGGGTGAGTATCCAGATATATGCCCAAGCCATCGGTATCCCGATAAATAATCCCGCGATCGCCCAGCCTCTTTGATGGGCTTTGAATTGTTCAATACTCCGCCATTTTTTACTTTTCCAAGCCCATTCATTGCCCTTAGAACCGAGGGCGAACCCCATCAACCAACCGATACTCGGTATCCAGGCTAAAAGTCCAATCCAAACATGATTGCTCAAAGGCCATAGATAAGGCATCAGAAATGCGCCCCAATTCCAACCTTTGATTTCATCAGGTACTGGTACTGTCTCATCCAATAAACCGCCTTGCCCAGAATTATTGACCAGGGTTGGTTGCTTTGAAGGTTGGATACCCGTTGAAGTTTTAATCCTTGTTCCTTCTTTAAGCGCTTTCAGGGCAGATTTTGCACTCGCGAACCGTTCCTCTGGAGCTGGTTCTGTTAACTTTTGAATCCAGCTAATGAATGGGGGACTGATGCTCACCTGTTCAGAAAATTGAATCCGCAAGTTCCGAGAAGGCAAATCTGCCGGTGCCGTACCTGTCAACAAATGAATTAAAGTGGCTCCCAGGGAATACAAGTCTGAAGCTGGAACAGACCTTCCGCCAAATTGTTCCATCGGCGCATAGCCGTAAGTTCCGACGACAGTAAAGGTAGCTCCCTCTTTCGCGGCTTTATCTTGCACCGCTCCAAAATCAACCAAATATACCTTGTCGTCATCACCCCAAATTAAATTGCTCGGTTTGATGTCTCGGTGTAGGACTGGGGGACTCAGCTCGTGTAGATAAATCAGAATATTCAGAATTTCCGAGGCAATCTTACGGACTTCCTTTTCAGTGAACTTTTTCCCTTGTACGAGTAATTCCTTCAGAGAGGTACCGGGGATGTGTTCTTGGACTAACCCGAACCAAAGCGATCGCTCATCGATACAAAAATCATCCCCATATTTAGGAATTCGGGGATGATTCAACTGCTTAAGGATTTGTGCTTCTCGCTCAAACAGTTTGAGATCGTCCCACTGTACCTCGCCGCCAAATGCGAGGAGTTTGACAACGACTAAATTTTTTTCTTCAGTTTCAATATCCGTCGCTAACCAAGTTTGTCGTCCCGCATTTTGTCCCAATCTTTGTTTGAGTTGATAACGCCCCTGTAATATCTGTTCGGCTTGCAGCATTATTCGTTATTTTCCGTAGAAAGCTGAGATGAGGGATTTAGAAACTTAGTATTTGCCTTCACGTATACTGATAATTCGGTTTTTCATCTTGTCACAGCGCCCTTATCTACCTTCCTATCTGCTCTTTTGGTATCTCTAGTGTGCCCGCAGGACAGGCTGGTTTGCCATTGTTATAAATTGGCTCTGGTAGTTTGGTAGCACCAACAGCATTAGATTCACACAAAATTGCTATTGTTTTCATCTTGCCCTTAACAGCATCTGAGGATTTTGCAGGTACTATAAACACACCTCCAACATAGCTTTTGTTATTACGATGGGGTATTGCGTAGTTAAATGCAGCTTTACTCGCCACCATACGAGTTGCATATTCGTAATTTCCTTTCTTATTTTCAACGCCAACCCCTAGTTTTTCAACCGAATCAGAAAAGTCATTTTTTTCTATAAAATAAGCTTGCTGACCCCGATTCATCGCCCCAACAGATTGTTTCGCTTCTGAGTTTTCAATTTTGGCCCGCTTGGCAAAAAAACTTGGCAGAGCAATAGCCGCAATGAGAGCCATAAAAGTAAATAATGGCAGCACAGTTAAAAGAACTAAACGACCATAACGAACCGAATTGCCCTTTGACGGAGCCTCTGTTTCGCTATTGGAGCTTTTAAAATTTTCCACTTGTTGCAGAGCTTCAAGTGCCTCGCGCGCCGTGGTAAATCGTTTTTCTGGAGCTGGCTCTATAAGCTTCTCAATCCAACTGCTGAAATGAGGATTGAGGCGAACTTTATCGGTAAATTGAATCCGCATCTGATGCTGCGGTAACTCAGAAGGCGGCGTTCCAGTTAACAAGTGGATTAGGGTGGCTCCTAGTGCGTAAAGGTCGGATGATGGAACTGCACGTCCCCACAACTGTTCTGGTGGCGCATAGCCACTGGTTCCCACCACAGTAAAGGTGACACCTTCTGCCTTTGCACGGTCTTGAACCGCACCAAAATCAACCAAATAAAACTGCCGATCTTCCCCCAAAATTATGTTGCTAGGTTTAATGTCTCGATGTAATACAGGTGGACTTAATTCGTGCAGATAAATTAGAATTTCTAGGATGTCCGTGGCAACATAGCGTACCTGCTCTGGTGTAAATTTTTTGCCTTGATCTAATAGCTGACGCAGGGAATTGCCGGGAATGTAATCTTGCACTAATCCAAACCAAGGTAAGCCGCCGCCTGCCTGTTCACCGAGAGAAAAATAATCTTGATAGGTCGGAATTCTGGGATGGTTTAAGTTTTTCAAAACTTGAGCTTCCCGTTCAAACAGCTTGAGTTCCTCCCACTGCATTTGAGGGCTGAAAGCTAGCAATTTGACAATTACCGATTCGCTGGGTTCTGCTTCTAAATCTTCTGCCAGCCAGGTTTGACGCCCTGCATTTTGTCCCAGTTGTTGTGTGAGGTGATAACGCCCCTGTAATATCTTTTCTGCTTGCAGCATGATAATTTTACTTAGTTAGTTACTAATTGAAGGATTGAAGGATTACGAATACCTAGTTTGGGATGGTCCTTGGTCATTCGCTCCTATCTCAGCCAGTCTTGGATCTGTCGAGCTATCCAGTTACATTCAGGTTCAGTCAGGTTCTGAGCGAAACAGTATTTCAGCAATCCAGTTTCGAGAGCGACTCCTTCTAAAGGAATTGCTTCAACATTTTTGATGCTGGAAATTTTCCCCCGATGGCTAAGATATTTCAACCCAAACAATTCCCTTTTAATTACAAAGTTATCTTGATAGAATTCGATGCAATAATCTCCCCAATAGTTGAGTATGGGCCATTTCAAATCGGCGGGAATTTTCCACAATTCATTGTGTAGGCTCATCCATAGCCGACCCAAAATAAGTGTTAATAGAATGGAGAAAATGAACAAAAACATCGTAGGAAGCGATGACAACAGGGAGAGGAGCATATAAAATATTGAGAAAGCCAGCGATAACAGCACCAAACCCAGCAAAAATAGAGCGATTATGGAGGTCGCTACTAGCATTAATTTCCCTGTAAAGGCGAGAATGTCTTTAACTAACAAGATTCCCCGCCCAGGAATTTTAATTTTTAACTGAGTAGAAGACTTCCAAAGCTGAACGCGACTGCCAGCAGGCTGACGGATTTGTTGCAGGAGGGCGTTGAGAGAACGATTGGCTTTGAGATCCTCCAGTGCTTGACGGGCAGTGCGATATCGTTGCTCTAAATCGGGTTCGGCGATCGCTTCAATCCACCGGACAAAATTGGAGTTAAGGCTAACCCTGTCGCTAAAGTGAATCCGTAAATTCTTTTGGGGCAAATCTGCCGGGGCGATGCCGGTTAACAAATGGATCAAAGTTGCCCCCAGCGCATACAAGTCGGATGCCGGAACTGCCTTTCCCCAAAATTGCTCTAGCGGCGCATAGCCAGTCGTTCCCACCACAGTGAAGGTGACTCCCTCCGCTACGGCAGAATCTTGAACTGCGCCGAAATCCACCAGATAAATTTGTTCATCTTCTCCCCAAATCAAGTTGCTGGGCTTGATGTCGCGGTGTAGCAACGGCGGGCTTAACTCGTGCAGATAGGTGAGAATATTCAGCACCTCGGTGGCAATCTGCCGCACCTGGGCTTCGGTAAAGCGTTTGCCCTGTTTCAATAATTCTTGCAGGGAAGCACCGGGAATGTATTCTTGCACCAATCCAAACCAGCACAAACCAGCGCCAACCTGTTTATCGAGGGAAAAATAATCTCGATATTGGGGAATTTTGGGGTAATCGAGATTTTTCAAAACTTGCGCTTCACGCTCAAATAACTTGAATTCGTCCCACTGCATCTGGGGGCTGAAGGCTAGCAGTTTGACGATGACTTGTTGTGGCGGTGATGCCTCAATGTCAGTTGCCAGCCAGGTTTGACGCCCAGCATTTTGTCCTAATTTTTCTTGAAGTTGATAACGCCCTTGCAATACCTGCTGTGCTTCCAGCATCTCGCCCTTGGTTCCTTAGCGCCGTATGTACTCCAATTTAGCTAGCGATCGCTCTAAGCGCTACCGTTTCGCTACCACCCCGTCAGGTGTCCACTCTATTTCACTTAATACTGAATACAAGCGATCGCGCTCTCTTTCCCAACAAACGCGATCGCTCTCTTTGAGAAGGACAGCGAAGCAATATACCCCAAAAAGCGTAGAGACGCGATTAATCGCGTCTCTACAAGAATTTTATTTGTTTACTCTTAGAACTTAGGCATCATTCAACGCCGCAATACCAGGAAGTTCCTTCCCTTCCAGCAACTCCAGACTAGCGCCACCGCCAGTCGAGATGTGGCTCATTTGTTCGCCCAAGTTCAACTGTTCCACGGCTGCCACCGAGTCGCCACCGCCGATAATGGTAGTCGTCCCGCTCTTAGTGAGATCGGCAAGAGTCCGCGCGATCGCTTCCGTTCCCTTGGCAAATTGCGGAAACTCGAATACTCCCATCGGGCCATTCCAGATTACCGTCTTGCAATCAGCAAGCGATTCCTGGAAGAATTTCACCGAGTCGGGACCAATATCCAAACCCATCCAACCATCGGGAATGGCGTCAATGCTAACCGTTTGAGCATTGGCATCAGCCGCAAAATTATCTGCAACGACGACATCTGTCGGCAATAGCAGTTGAACACCACGCTCTTTCGCCTTAGCTTCCAAAGACTTCGCCAGTTCTAACTTATCTTCTTCCACCAGCGACTTACCGACACTTAGCCCACGAGCCTTGTAGAAGGTGAAAATCATGCCGCCGCCCAGGATCAGCTTATCGCACTTATCCAGCAGCGTTTCGATGACGCCAATCTTGCTAGAAACCTTGGAACCCCCAATAATTGCTGCCAAAGGACGCTGAGGACTTTCAATCGCGCTTTGCAGATACTGGAGTTCCTTTTCAATCAAGTACCCCGCCACCGATGGGCTGAGATACTTGGTTACACCTTCTGTAGAAGCATGAGCGCGGTGAGCTGTTCCAAACGCATCATTCACATATAAATCGGCAACTGAAGCCAGTTTTTTAGCGAATTCTGGGTCATTCTTCTCTTCTTCCGGGTAGAAGCGGACATTTTCCAGCAGCAGCACGTCGCCATCTTGCATCGCCCCCACCTTGGCAGCGACATCATCACCGATACAGTCGTCAGTCTTGACAACTTCTTTACCCAGCAATTCAGACAGGCGCTTTGCCACCGGCGTCAGGCGGTATTTATCATCGACACCTTTGGGACGCCCAAAGTGACTAGACAGAATTACCTTAGCGCCTTTGGAAGTTAAATCCTGAATTGTCGGCAGAGCTGCCCGAATGCGAGTATCGTCAGTAATGTTGCCATTGTCCAGCGGTACATTAAAATCCGCCCGTACCAGTACCCTTTTGCCGGATAAATCGGATGCCGATAAATTTGCTACAGTTTTCTTGGACACAGCGTAAACCTCCTAATTGCGTCTTTTTATACTCTTCACTAGCAACCGCGTGTCACTGGTCGTTTGCCCTTTTCCCTCAAAAGCTAGATAGACCAAACCAAATGCAGGGGTAAGGTTATTTCTAGCTCTCTAGCCGTCCACATTTTACAAGAGTTGGGGTTTCTACAGGAGCGTGCCATGTTCAAGACTGTTCTGTTTCCTGTCGATCAAAGTCGAGAAGCGCGCGAAGCGGCTGATGTCGTTGTAAATGTTGTGCAAAAGTATGGTAGTAAATTAATTTTGCTTTCGGTGGTAGAAGAACCCAGCCCAGAGCCAGAGGTGTCGCCGCTCAATTCAGATGCTGCAATGACATCGCCAGAAGCAGTCGCCGAACTGCTCAAAACAGCTCAAAATCTATTTGCCGATCAAGGCATCCAGTCTCAAACGATTGAGCGTCAAGGCAAACCAGCTTTTACCATCTGCGATGTTGCTGACGAAATTGACGCCGATTTAATTGTGATGGGCTGTCGAGGGCTGGGTTTGACTGAAGAAGGCATGACTGACAGCGTCACGAACCGGGTAATTAATTTATCTCCTTGTCCGGTATTGATTGTTCCTTAGTCAAAGTTTAGATTTTGGATTTTGGATTTTAGATTCAATCTAAAATCTAAAATCTAAAATCTAAAATCTAAAATCTTATGACGACTCCTTCAATTCAGTGGTATCCCGGACACATTGCCAAGGCTGAGAAAGCGCTTAAAGAACAGCTCAAGCGTGTGGATGTGGTGTTGGAAGTGCGAGACGCCCGAATTCCCATCTCTACGCACCATCCCCGCGTGCCAGAGTGGATAGGCGGCAAGGCAAAGGTATTGGTACTTAACCGCACGGATATGATTTCTCCCGCAGTCCGGCAACTGTGGACTGAGTGGTTTAGGGATCGGGGGGAAACGCCATACTTCACAGATGCCCAGCATGGGAAGGGTGTTGCAGCAGTGGCACAGGCGGCGCAGGCAGCGGGTGTAGAGATGAATCAACGAAGAAGCGATCGCGGGATGCTTCCTCGTCCAGTTCGTGCCGTTGCGATTGGGTTTCCCAATGTGGGCAAATCGGCGCTCATTAATCGTTTATTAGGAAAGCGGGTGGTAGAAAGCGCCCGTCGTGCGGGTGTAACGCGCCAGCTGCGCTGGATACGCAT
Organism: Trichocoleus sp. DQ-U1; assembly: GCF_039961925.1. Classification (NCBI taxonomy): domain Bacteria; kingdom Bacillati; phylum Cyanobacteriota; class Cyanophyceae; order Leptolyngbyales; family Trichocoleusaceae; genus Trichocoleus; species Trichocoleus sp. DQ-U1. Next base: position 22,771 of record NZ_JAMPKB010000014.1, read on the forward strand.
TTCCGATGAGATTGAACTTTTAGATGCCCCTGGCGTTTTACCTTCCAAGTTAGAAAATCAGCCTGCTGCTTTAAAGTTAGCGATTTGTGATGATATTGGTGAGGCGTCTTACGACAATCAACGAGTGGCATCTGCGCTAGTAGATTTGCTCAAAACTCTCAACGCCCCCGATGCCGATTTATTTCTATTGAAGTCTTTACAATCTCGCTACGGAGTCGATCCGAGTTCCTTCGCAGGCGACGAATATCTACAAGCTGTGGCAGATGAACGTCATAAAGGCGATGTAGAGCGCACAGCACGACAGCTATTAAATGATTTTCGCACGGGTTTATTAGGTGCGATTCCCCTAGAATTGCCGCCAGTCTGAATAGCAAAAGCTCCGGACAATTAAATGTCTTGGAGTAAGAACTATTCCTATTTAGAAGGACAGGTATTTTTTGTCCGACCCTTCCAAATCCAACCGGAGACTGGAGAGTTAATTTCTATCCAGCCACCTTCTTCTTTTCCAGTAACAGAGACTTTGGTTCCTGCTTTCACAACATCCCCTGTTTTCTTTCGTCCATCCACAGAGCGGACATTGGATGAACTAAGAACAACAACACAAGTGTTTTTCACTTCATTTTTAGCTGGCGCAGTAATTTGATTTTTAGCCGTTTCAGGAGAGGACGGGACTTGACGACTTGCAAAAATTACCCCAATTGCAATGACAAAGATAGCAGTGCTTGCTCCAATTAACAGCGGCAATTTGTTAGGAGATTTAAGTCCAGAATCCAGGCTGGACGACGAACTAATCGGAGCTGGGGCGGGATTTCCAGGAGCAATTGTCACCGTGTTCTGCGTGGCGGGTGCGGTTGGAGGCGTTGCTTCATCTACGACGCTAGCCGGAGAATCCACTGTCTTTTCCGATGAATTGCCTGTAGCAATGGTTACGGTATTGTCCGTAGGGGGCGCGATCGCCGGGGTGGAAATAGGAGCAGGGGCGTTATTGGGCGAGACGTGGGGATTGGTGCGTTCTTGGAGCGAGCGCAGTGCCTTATTTGCCGACACAGAACCGTCTTTCCAGTAACCGCGCACCTTCTGTCCCAAGACTGCGGCGATCGCTGCCGGGGAATTCGGATGGGTTAGGGAAGCAAGCGATCGCAATACCTCGGTTGCTGACTGGTAGCGGAATTTGAAGTAGTGGCGTACCATCTGGCTCAGGACAGCGGCTAACCCATCGCTAACTTGAGCCAAGTGCCGCCAGAGAATCTCCCCGCTGTCGGGATCTTCTGCTAATTGCCTGGGATTCAGCCCGGTCAAGGCTTGGATACCAATCATGCCCAGTGCGTAAAGATCGCTGCTAGGGCGGGGTCTGCCTTGTCCCTGTTCGCTAGGCATATAGCCTGGGGTACCAATCGCAACCGTCTCATTCATCCCTTCTTGAGCGATGACGGATTGCATCTGCACCTGTTTGACGGCACCAAAATCTACCAAAACTAACTTCTTATCGGAAGAACGGCGAATTAAATTATCCGGTTTGAGATCCCGATGAATCACCCCGTTCTCGTGTACAAATTCCAGAATAGATAATACTTCAGACAGCAGTTGAATCACCTGACTTTCGCTCCACTGCTGTCCTGGTGGCAGTTCTACACTTAGAGGCTGTCCGTCGATAAATTCCTGCACTAAGTAAAACTCTTCCTGCTCCTCAAAGTAAGCTAACAGCCGGGGAATTTGGTCGTGGTTCCCCAACTTTTCCAGAGTTTCGGCTTCGCTATTAAACAGGCGTCTCGCTGTTTGTAAAAATTCGGGATTGCTAGTGGCGGGTTTGAGGTGTTTAACAACGCAGGTAGGGTTCCCAGGTCGGCGAGTGTCTTGGGCAATGTAAGTATGACCAAATCCACCTTGGCCTAGCGCCTGGATCACCTGGTAGCGCTGGTCTAGTAATATGCCTATCATGGTGTCGCTGCCCTGAGCTGAGGTAAACCGTTTAACATAATTGAGTTTTTCCAAAAAGGAAGCAGTGTTTTCCGGATGTTTCATCAGATATGCACGGATTGCATATCTGATGAAAGAGCTACCCCCTTTCAGGGAATCGCTCTCTCCCGCCGCACTCTTGATTGACTGCGTATGAAAACCGCACTTTCGCGTCTTCTCTGGTGCCCAGTTGTCAAGGCTTCGACGGTCTCGCTAAAACCTCGACCTGACATCGGGAACCAGCGAATACTATGATACTGTTGTTCAAGGAATGAGGGGTATGACCCCCCATTTATATAAGGTAAGGCTGAAGGGCGCAGAGGCATTAACGCTAAAACTCAAACGATTTGCCGATTAAGCTGCCCTAAGCGTGTAGCTTGGGCAGGGTTGCATAAATGCCTTTGAGAATGCCATAACCTTGAGGGGAAGTGAGGGAAACCAATCAAAAGCCCCTTACTTTGCTGAGTTTTTGCACGCCTCGTTCGCTTCGCTTCAAAAAGGGATAGGAGTCATGGCTGAACTCAATCTGCGTCTACGAGAGGGAGATACAGAAAGAACGATTACGGTGAATCGGGATGAATTTACGATCGGTCGTTTGCCAGAATGCAACTTGCATTTGCCTTTCGAGGGAATTTCCCGGTGTCATGCCCGCTTTTTGAAAACGCCTTCTGGGGCGTGGACAATTGAGGATATGGGCAGCAAAAACGGAACGCGATTGAATGAACGCCCTGTCATCTCGCCTCAACAGGTAAATCACGGCGATATTCTTTGGCTGGGAGATATTAGCCTGAATATTCTTTTGAGCCATCCTGCTCAACCCCATCTAACACAGCTGGTGGAACCCGTGGCTCAAGGAACCACCATCTTTCGCAATGTTCAAGAGCTGCAACAGCAGTGGATACAAGCGGAAGGGACGCTAGACGTAGTTAGCAATAAGGAAAAAGCGATCGCTCGTCTCAAAGATTTGGTGAATATCGCCAAGAATTTGAGCGCAGCTGAATCGATCGAAGCAATTTTCTACCAGGTGCAGGAAGTCGTTTTCCGCGAACTTCAAAGCATTGAGCGCTTGGCATTGTTAATCGATGTAGAGGGTTCCGGCAAACTAGAATTGCTGAATGCCGCCGCTAGAGATATTTTGGAACAACAGAATCTAACGGCAAATGGCAGTTGGATTAGCCGCACCATTTGTCAAAAGGTATTTGCCGAGAAAGTCGCAATTCAAACCGCTGATGCCCAGATGGATAAACGGTTTGAGGGGCAACAGAGCATTTTAGTCAAAGGGATCAAGAGCGCGATCGCCGTCCCGCTTTGGGATGAAAATAAAGTAGTCGGTGTTCTTTATGCCGATGCTCATCTTTCCTCTAGCCATTGGACGAAAGGAGGCGAGGAAGACCTCAGCTTTTTTTCGGCTTTAGCGAATCTGGTCGCATCCGCAGTCCAACGTTGGCTGTTAACACGGAAACTGAGAAACGAAGAAACCATTCGGACTCGACTAGAGCGCTATCACTCCCCTGCCGTTGTACAGCACATTATGACCTTAGGGGCCTTAGACAACGGTCGTCTCACGCCTGCTGAGGTTGATATCAGCATTCTCTTTGCCGATATTGTTGGCTTCACCGCCCTTTCGGAACGGTTGAGTCCTACAGAACTTGCCCAATTACTCAATGATTTCTTCGAGGAAATGCTACAGGAGGTTTTTACCGCTGGAGGAACGTTAGACAAGTATATTGGAGACTGCATCATGGCATTTTTTGGCGCTCCGGAACCTCAACCGGATCATGCCGACCGAGCTTTCGCTGCCGCCAAGGGAATGCTGACTCGTCTAGAGAAATTAAATGCCGCTCGAGTCTGGCGCGAACCGCTGCAAATTCGGGTTGCTATCAATAGTGGCAGAGCCGTGATTGGAGATGTCGGTAGCTCTCAAAGAGTAGACTATACCGCTTTAGGAGCAACGATTAATTTAGCCTCCCGCATGGAAGGAATCTGCCCTCCCGGTGAATGTGTCGTTAGTGAAGCCACGTATTCATTGCTGAAGCGATCCCAAGACTTGCAGACGGTAGGAGAACACCATTTCAAAGGCATAGACCGACCTGTCAGAGTTTATCAAACCAAGCGGCATTAAAGTGCTGGCTCCCCTCTGAGTTTTGGTGGAGCGAAAGGGCGGATTTGGAGTTTTCGGCTAAGACCAAGCCAAACCCTTTCTCGACGACGAAATCGAGGAGTTTATCGCTTCTCCTCACCAGCCCAAAAAATTTATTCCTCACCTTCCCCGTATCGGGGTGGGTTAGCCAGAGGTGGCAAGAGGTTGAGCAGAAGGTTAACCGAAAAGGAGCTGGGTGCGATTTCCCGGTCGTTGCGACCTATGGCAACACAGCGTATCATCTGTCGAAGGATTTCGTCAGAGTTAAGATGGTGGCAGTAATTGCCGGGAAAACGCATATATTTGTGGGTGCTTTCTTTGACTATTGCTTTGTCCAGGAGTTTTAGCAAGCCTTGTTCGCCTTGGTTCAAGGAGGTTTAGAGTCATGGCTGAACTCAAGCTGCGCCTACAAGTTGAGGAAAATGCTGAAAGCACCGTCACGGTGGATAAAGAGGAATTTATTATTGGTCGTTTGCCAGAATGCGATCTGTACTTGCCTTATTTTGAAATTTCCCGCTGTCATGCCCGGTTGTTAAATACACCGGATGGCGTGTGGGTAGTCGAAGATATGCATAGCACAAACGGAACGCGGTTAAATGACCGTCTGCTAGCAGCGCCCCAAAGAGTGAATCATGGGGATGTTATTCAGATGGGTCATGTTTTCATCCACATTCTTTTAGCTAGTTCTCCTCAACAAAAAACTCAACTCAATCCCATCAATGCAGATCCGATCCCCGAAGAAGTGACGATTCTTCGCAATGCCAAAGAACTGCAACAGCAATGGATACAAGCGGATGATGAAGGGAGTAATATTGCAAATCCCCACAAAGCGATCGCTCGGCTGAAAGACTTGGTTGATATCGCTAGATGTCTGAATTCTGCCGAATCGATTGAAGCAATTTTCCAGCAGATACAAGAAATTGTTTTCCGCGATCTCATTAGTATCGATCGGTTGGCATTGTTGATTGATGTCGATTGTTCGGGGGAACTTGAATTACTTCAAGCAGCAGCGAGAGATATTTCTCAGCAGGAAAATCTCGCCGCAGATGGCAGTTGGATTAGCCGCACCATTTGTCAAAAAGTATTTACGGATAAAGTCGCCATTAAAACCGCTGATGCCCAAATGGATGAACGGTTTGAAGGCGAACATAGTATTTTAGCAAAAGGCATTCGCAGCGCTCTAGCGGTTCCTCTGTGGGATGAAAATCAGGTAGTCGGCGTTCTTTATGCCGATGCCCATCTTTCTTTTACCCATTGGAACAAAGGAGGAGATGAAGACCTCAGCTTTTTTTCAGCTTTAGCGAATTTGGTGGCGTCGGCGGTGCAACGTTGGCTGTTAGCAGAGAAACTCAGAAGCGAAGCCAACATTCGACACCGATTAGAACGCTATCACTCTCCTTCAGTTGTGCAGCACATTATGAATGTAGGAGGATTAGAAGGCGGTCGTCTTACCCCCACAGAAGGCGAAATCAGCATTCTTTTTGCCGATATTGTTGGCTTTACTGCGCTTTCGGAACGTTTAACTCCGACAGAAATTGCCGATTTGCTCAATAGTTTCTTTGAGGAGATGCTCAAAGAAGTTTTTGCCGCCAGAGGAACGCTAGATAAATTTATTGGAGATTGCATTATGGCATTTTTTGGCGCTCCAGAACCCCAGCCGGATCATGCCGACCGGGCTTTTGCCGCTGCTTGGGGAATGCTGGAACGTCTGGAGCGTCTGAATGCTCGTAAGTTCTTTCAACAACCGCTGCAATTGCGGATAGCGATTAACAGCGGTAAAGCGGTGGTTGGAGATGTGGGCAGCTCTCAGAGAGTAGACTATACCGTCTTAGGCGCTACGATTAATCTTGCCTCGCGGATGGAAGGAATTTGTCCCCCCGGTGAATGTGTCGTGAGTGAAGCCAGCTATTCTTTGCTCAGTCAACCGAAAGATTTGTTTCCGATGGGAGAGTACCGTTTTAAAGGTATTGACCGACCGATACGGGTTTATCAGACTAAGCGGCAGAGCGTTATCCACGATGGTATTCAGTCGGGTTAGAGATGAGATTAAACCTGGAACCCCATTTCTTGCAATCCTTGGCGGAGTCTAGCGGCTTCCTCTGGGTTGTGTTGCTCGTGAAGGGCGATCGCTTTCCCAAATGCTTCTAAACTTTCGATTACGTTCCCCATTTTCAACAGGGCAACTCCCAGATTTTGATACGCCTCTGCATAGTCTGGGTTCAGTTGAATCGCTTGGCGGTAAGCAGCGATCGCATCCGGCAAACGCCCGATTGCTTTTAATGCCATGCCTAGATTGTACTTTCCGACCGCAAAACTAGGGTCAATTTGTAAGGTCGTTTCATAAGCTTTTTGAGCATTAGTAAAATCCCCAGATGCTATCAACAAGTTGCCTAAATTGTTATAAGCCCCTAGTTTAAGTTTGGGCAGAATTGGTTGTTGAATGGCGACTTGATAGTGTGTTGCTGCTTGTGCAAGATCGTTCACACGAATATAGGCATTGCCCAGATGGTAGTGCAGCTCGTATAAAACAGAAGCATCGATCTGTGTCGATTTTAAGCCGCGCTTGAGGATTCCGATTCCCTTACTAATTTTCCCGGTTTCTATATAAAGCGCCCCCAATTTACAACAATCATAGGGATCGTTGGGATGGCTTGCCAGATAGCCTTCCATCGCCGCCTGCGCCCTATCGAATTTGTTTAAAGATGCGATCGCTCCCGGTTGATAGCCATAGTGCAAAATTGCGACATCTGACAGAGAAACGATCTGCCATTGGGGTTCTCGCAGCAACAATTCGGCAACGCTATCATCCACTAGAGAATGGTAAGGACGAGAAAAGCGCACGTCTGGGTGATTGCGAAATAGACGAGAAACTAGGGAATAGGGCGATTGAGAGGCTCCGACTTCTTGACGAATCAGGTTGATAACGAGGTTGCGATCTCTTTCCATCGCTTGCTTCATCTGCGGCACAATTTCCGGTGTCAGCACTTCATCCGCATCCAGCACCAGCACCCAATCTCCCTGAACGTACTTCAACGACTCATTCCGCGCTGCTGAAAAGTCATTGCACCATTCAAAGTGATAAACCTTCGCCCCAAATTCTCTGGCAATTTCAACAGTTTTGTCAGTGGAGCCGGTATCCAGCACCACCATTTCATCTACCACATCTTTGACACTATTCAAGCATTGTGGTAAAGACGATTCTTCGTTTTTAACAATCATGCAGAAGCTTAGCTTCATTTGACACCATGAACTGGCTTAAGGGACTCGTGGTATTTTAAATGCGATCGCATAAAGCTAATTAAACAGTAAAAAAAGAATTCTTTTTTTGCCTGCCCTTCGGTAGATAGAGAGCAAAACTTATATATTTTTGATGTATGACAGCACACAAAATATCGGCTCCTTGCTAAAAATCGGATTTCCTGCGCTGAACCAACCTGTAAAACGGAAGTTTATAATACATTTGTTCTTCCGAAACAGGGTAGGCTTGTATGACCCTTGGTACCTTGAATCACCTAAGCTTGACGGTTAGCGATCGCTCGAAATCGGAACCGTTTTATAACGCCATTTTGGAATTCATGGGCTACCAGCAGGTGGAGAAAAATGATGAGTTTATTATGTGGTGGTCAAAGGATGTCGGGGCAATTTTGATTTATGCCGCGAATCCGGATTCCCCGAACAAAATACACGATCGCTACTCGCCAGGACTACACCATCTTGCCTTTAACGCCGACAGCCGCGAACAGGTAGATAACTTATACAACCTGATTCTTGAACTAGGCGCTACAGTCCTCGATCCGCCAGCCGAATACAACAAGTATGCACCGGGCTACTACGCTGTCTTCTTTGCCGATCCCGATGGGATCAAACTGGAATTGGTTCATATGCCCAATCTACCCTAGAGCACTTTCCTGCTTCGCTGGATCTTGCTGTTTCTGGGTGCCTTTTTGCCTTATTTTCTAACAGCGAGATTTACTGACAGCGAGGATGACGCCCTCCTTGGTCGCAAATCAAGTCAATTTGCTTGGCATCTAAATTTTTCACTTGAGAAAAATCGACGCCTTGAACGCGAGCCAAGGATGCGGCATTGGGTGCCTCTTGAATGAATTGATCCGACTGCACGGGTTTTGGAGCGGCAAAGGTTGCCCCCTTCAAATTAGCCCCTGCTAGATTCGCCCCGCGCAGGTCTGCCGCACTCAGGTTTGTGTTTTGTAAATTGGCATTTTGCAACTGAGCCTGAGCGAGATTGGCACCAACCAGTCTGGTGGCACTGAGGTCAGATTTTTGGAGATTGGCGTTCTGAAAATCTGCTTCCGAAAGGTCTGCTCCTTGCCAGTTGGAGTTTGTCAGCAGCGCAAAGGGAAACTTAGCTCCGACAGCGCTAACTTGTCCGAGACGGGCGCTAGAGAGATTGGACTGGGTAAAGTTGGCATTGGCTAAATCTGCACCCGTCAGGCTGGCATTTTCTAAGACGGCTTGATGCAAATCTGCACCGATTAACTTGGCACTACTGAGATTTGCGCCCACGAGTTGAGCCTGGGACAAATTAGCCCGATTCAAGGTGGCACGGATCAGGTTGGTGCGATTCAGGGGCACACGGCTCAAAAGAGCGCCACTGAGGTTCGCTTCTTTAAGATCGGCTCCATTGAAGTCCGCAATCCGATCATCAAAGGTGCCCAGACGCCCATCCTCACCGGCACCCAAGAAGCGGCTATTCCGTAAACTGGCACCTGTGAGGGAGGCTCCTTTGAAGAGAATCCCAGAAAGGTCAGCTTTGTCTAGAACCAGAGTAAATGGAGCAGGCTCTTGGCGTACCTGTGCGAGGTCGGTGCGACTGAGATCGACCTTGTGGACTTGAGTGGGGTAGATGCTGAGAATTTTAGCGATCGCGCGTTGAGTGCCCACCAGTCGCTTTGCTATTAACTGTCGCTCTACGAATCCACTTCCTTGCAGCAGCGCTTCGTCCTTTTGCAGGGAAAGATTTAAGCGCTGCAAGTAGGGTAAAGCTTCCGGACCCGTACTGACTAAGGTTTGCCCAATTGTCTCCATCAAAGCAGGTACCCTTTCTTGACCCAGCAAATCTACTAAGAAGGGAATCGCCCGCGAGTCGTCCAACCTTGCCAGCGCCAGGATAGCACTCCGTCGTTCTTCTAATTGGTTGGGGGAAGATCGACTTAACCGCTCGACTAGCGCCAGAAACACCTGGTTATTCTGTTGCTTAGATGAGCGCCAATTTGCCTGATTTTGAATGTACATTTGAGTGCCGACAAAGGTTCCCAAGACAGCACTCATGCAAGAAAAGCCGACAATTATCAGAGTCAGACTGGGGTTTTGGAGCATCCAGTCCCAAAGATGCAGCGATCGCTTGGAAGAGGGTTTGGAAGATTGAGAAGTCAGGGCAATGCTTGTGATGGTTTCCCTTGCTCGCTTCGCTGGCTGTTCGGTTCCCGGCAATTGGTTTAACTGAGGAGCATTCCGCGACCGCTCGGGTACAAAAGCCCTGGCTCCATCGATGACAAAGGTTCCAGCGATTCTATCGTGCAAGGTGCGACGTTCGGGATTGAACAGCGCGATCGCATTTTCCCCCAGCCACATCAAAGCAGACAATCCCAGCAAAATCCCCAAATCCGGAAAAGCACCGCTGTAGCGCCAAATCAGATAAGCCGTCGAAAGCGGCAATCCCCACCTGCCGACTCCCTCTCTCCAAATCGCGCGAATCAATCCCGGCGGGTCGCCTGATTCTTGCACGACTTGGACGCCTAGCCAGCGCTTGGGCGAGGTTTGTCCGGTTTTTTCCAATTTATACAGTTGCCAGCCTACGACCAGGACAGGAGCCACCAGCGCCCCGCACCAAAACAAATTGGTGAGTGGAGCAACCCGTTGGTTGCTTGCGCGCCGGGGAATTGCTAACGTTTGAGCGATCGCATCCTCGGTGGTTGCTAGCACTGGGTTGAGAGGAACGGTTTCCTGAGAGACACACGCGCCAGCATTCGTACAAAACTTGGCGGCAAGACCGATGCTATAGGGAACTAAAGCACTCGCAACCACCAGCGAGACTTCCACAATCGTGGCAGCACCCCGTCGGGTACCCAGTGGTAGTCGGTGCATCTGTATCCGCCAAGACGGGCTTTTGCGATTCGAGCTTTTTTTCACGCTTTGGGTAGCCATTCGAGCATTCCACAAATAGCAGTTAGCTGTTCGCTTCTAGCAAATTTTGTCCGGGCAGGCAACCCTTATTTTGCTGGTAAAGATCCGCATTAGTAATGAACCTGCCCTACGTCCTTAGACGACTATACCCGTCCGGAGTCCATAGTCCTCATTGCTACCCAAAAAATTAAGACTTGCTAATCGGGGGACTTGGGGGCAATAAACAGTTTGTACGCCAAATACACTAACCCTGCCAAGATGCCGAGACTAATCAGGGATGCAACTAGATACAAAACGCTTCTGATTAGCCCAAAACCAACCAAAGCCGCGACGGCGACAACAGCAACTTTACCAGCACCAGAAAGCCCTTGAAACCAGTTACCAATTTTGTTGAACAGAGACTGAATTGATTGAGATTCTTTAGGTTGAACCTGGAGAGGTTTCCCCGGTTCGGTTTCTATCATTGGCGCGGGAGGGTTGCTCTGATTGATTTGAGCATCTAGTTCTTGGAGTTTACGCTCCCAGTCTTGATTTTCTTGAGGATTCATCTTTTGTTTTTATAGTGAGTGACGAAAATGACGGTTACAAATGAAAAACTGACAGTCAAGCATGTATTGTCTTGGTGATTTAAACAAAAGTTTGTTTTAGCAACACCATGACTTAAAAAAGAAGAAATTTTAGCGCCCTCTCAGATACGTGACACTTTAAGAAAAGGAACACACTCGAAACACCTTTATTTACTTCTGTAGGACACTTATAGTAAGACTTCCTTAAAAAGGCAAGGGGATGACGAAATGAAGATGCTTCGCAAATGGATAGTTATTCCCACAACCTTGGCGTTAATCTTAACAGGCGCTGGGGCGGCTCGTAGTGATGCCCCAGTGTTAGAACTGTCGTCGAAGTTGTCGAACGATCCGGTCGTCCTTAACGGAGCTTCTGGCGGTCAAACAAGTAGTAATTGCGGTTATATCTCCCAAACCCCGAATCAAGTTGTTCGGGTAACGGCAGATCGGATCGATTACTTGCGCCTGAGTATCCAAAGCAGTGGCGAGCCTACGCTTCTGGTTGATGGCCCAGGAGGACGATTCTGCGTGTTGGCAGATAGTGTTTCTGGAGATAAGCCGGAGATTTCAGGAGTTTGGCTTCGGGGGGATTATAACGTTTATGTCGGCGATCGCGCGGGTGGCACCCATCCTTATACTCTATCGATTACTGGACAGACTAAATAATCAGTCATTCGTCAGTCGTAATCAATCAAAAACGAGTGACGAATAACTTGATTTTGTTCTAGTCTTCCAAAGAGCGGGCAGATACCTCAACGGCTTCAACGTCAATCGTTCCGGGAGGCGTCAAACGGTTAAAGTGTCCCTGTTCGATTTTGAGCGACTCGCCACAATTGGGGCACTGGCACTCGGTTCGATTCAAAGCTGTAAATTCATAGCTACAGACGGGACATTGGTCGGCAATGAGGTTGCGTTGCAACCACCAGCGAAAGCCTAGGAAAGCAAGGACTGGTGCAACGAGGATTAAACCTATCAGAATCAGAAAAGATTTCACCAACCAGCCAAGCCCAATCGACCCTAGCAACCAAATGATTAGCACCAGGGTAAGCCAAGAGCCGACGCCAGAAAGCTTGAATTGAAAGGAATTGGGGCTGTTCTGGTTCACGGCAGTCTCCAACAAAAGCAAGGTAGTATGGACTACTTCCATCCTAAATCAGAATCGATTCTCTCTGAGAACAGAGGCCGTTCAGTATTGATTTTCAAACGTGCCTAATCGCATTCAATTCAAACAAGCAGCTGTTTTAATTGCTGGGCAAGGGCATCTTTTCCAAACAAAGCGAGGCTTTGTTCTCGCAACCACTGAGGGTCGCAGCGCTGGTCGTCCCCTTTGAGGATTTCAATACAGGCATTTGCCACGGCTTCTGGATTGCGATGGGGGACGCGCCAGCCTAAACGTCCATCCTGAAGGGGGTCAGCAGAGCCATCATCGTTACCGGATAGGACGGGGATGCCACAAGCCATTGCCTCTAAATAGACAATGCCAAAGCCTTCTTGGGAAGGCATGATGTAAGCATCAGCGACGCGGTAATGGTCTACCAGGTCTTCGGTGGGAACGAACCCAGCAAAGATAACCCGGTCGGCAACTCCTAAATCTTGGGCAAGCTGTGCTAGTCGGGGTTGATCGTCGCCGCGACCGATCACCAAATATTTGACTTCTGGGAATACTTGAGCGATCGCAGGGATGGCTCGAATGGTAACGTCTACGCCTTTGTAGATATCGCCCGACCACAGCCGCGCTACAGTCATCAAAACTTTGGCACCGCCAAGATTATACCGTTCGATCAATGCGGGTGGCTTCGGGCCTGGAGTAAAGTAATTCCCATCCACCGCACAGGGTAGCATTTGCACTTTCTTGGGGTCTAGGTCATTCACCGCGCAGGCGCGATCGCGGCTATAGCGACTAATTGTCCAAATTCCCTCCGCCTGCTTGAGTGCCCTTCGTTCTTGATTGGCTAAGGGTTCCCAAAATTCTTTTCCGTAAGTCAGCACCGTATAGGGAATCCCCAGCGGCTGACACAGCAGCCTTACCAACGGTGACAGATTAATATGACCGCAAAAAACATGATGGGGACGGCGTTGTAACAGACAAGCTAGCAGTGAAGTTGCTAGCCTTAAGCGTCCCTTTTGGGGATTTTGGCTTTTGAGATAATGAAATTTGAGGTTTTTTCCCTCAAAGGGATTTGGGCATCCAACGCTATCCCGTAGCAAAAATACCTCGCCTTTGGCTTGATTTCCTAATGAGGTATAAGACTGCAAAATATCCTTAACGTAGGATTGAATGCCCCCTTCGCACCCAAAAACTTCCAGAAAAATAAATATATGGTTAGCGACTGGTTTAACAGTCGGCTCTAAATAATCTATCTTTTCTCCCACTTCAATATCCATGAATTTTAGGAGTTTTGTTCCATCTGGGCGATGGACGGCACCTCAGCACTTTGTAAACGTTCCAAGTCCTTCAACACCATTTTTTCCAAAAGACCCTCGAAGCTAACTTGCGGTTCCCAGTTGAGTTGGCGCTTGGCTTTCTCTGGATTTGCCACCAGATGGAAATGTTCATCCGATCGCAGAAATTTGGGATCGACAACGACATAACGAGTCCAATCTAGCCCCACACACTCAAAAGCAGTCGCCACCAATTCCCGAACGCTGTGTAACTGACCCGTCCCAATCACATAGTCTTCCGGTTCATCTGCCTGCAACATCCGCCACATTGCTTCCACATGATCGCCAGCATAACCCCAGTCGCGTTTGGCGTCCAGGTTGCCCATTTCCAGGCGATCGCTTAATCCCAATTTAATCGATGCTGCCGCTAAAGACACCTTCCGCGTGACAAAATTTGGAGGTCGTCTCGATGACTCGTGGTTGTATAAAATACCGCTACAGGCAAACCAACCGTAGCGCTGTCGGTGATGTACCATCGTCCAATGGGCGTGCAACTTTGCCGCTGCGTAAGGGTTCATCGGACGAAAAGGCGTATTCTCATCTTGAGGCGACCGATCCACCTGCCCAAACATCTCGGAACTGCTGGCTTGATAAAATCGCGTGTTCAATCCAGCCAGACGCACTGCATCTAACAGCCTGGTCGCCGTACCCGTTACCAAGTCCAGCGTTCCCAGCGGGTCTTGCCACGAATCTGGGACGAAACTGGGAGCTGCTAAATTATAAATTTCTTGAGGCTGTAGTTGTTCCACCACTTCCAACAGAGTCGCGCTATCCCTCATGTCAACCGCACAAACCTCAATTTGGCTGGCGAGGGAACCCAGTTTAGCCAGACTGGATTGGCGGTGCAGCGGTACCAACCCAGCCACCCGATAACCCCGTTTCAAGAGTAAACGGCTGAGATAGTAGCCGTCTTGCCCAGTGATTCCTGTAATTAGCGCTGTCTTTGCCATGAGTCGAGTTTAACCACTTAATGTTGCGTTGGGGCTGGAGTTGGGTTCAGGCAGCTACATCCTATGTTCTTTTATACTTTGCTTTTTCGGAAGCGACCAGATAATACTTAACGCCTGTAGATGCTTCAAAAGCAGCACAAAAGCACTGCTTTTGAAACCCACAGGCGTCAAAGGTAACAAATAATTGTCTTAAAACAGACCCAATGTCAGAGATTTGTCAATGGGGAAGGTGGCACCAATACCCAACCAGAGGGTAAAGAAGGTTCCAAACAGGAAAACCGCCGTGGCGACTGGCCGACGGAAGGGATTTTGGAATTTGTTGACGTTCTCAATGAAGGGAACGAGAATCAAGCCCAAAGGAATCCCTGCCATGCAGGCGATACCCAGCAGTTTATTGGGTAAAATCCGCAGAATTTGGAAAACAGGCCAGAAGTACCATTCTGGGAGAATTTCCAGAGGAGTGGCAAAGGGGTTTGCCGGTTCGCCAATCATCGCTGGGTCAAGCACAGCCAGACCCGTACACAGTGCAATCGTCCCCATAATTACTACAGGGAAAATGTAGAGTAGGTCGTTGGGCCAAGCGGGTTCGCCATAGTAGTTATGACCCATGCCTTTGGCAAGTTTTTCACGTAACTGCGGATCGGTTAGATCCGGCTTTTTTTGGGTTCCCATTGTTGTATGTGTTCTCCTATGCGTTTTGAAAGCTTTGAGCTAAGCAAGAGGCAAAGTGGTCAGGGGGTAATAGGGGGATAGATGATGCAGGGAAGAAAAATGACTTTCCCACTTTCTCTCCTCTCCCCATTGGGCGTTGGACAGGGGCTGGATATCTCTTGCCCTGCTGTAGGGACGGAGATATCCCGTCTCTACAGCACTCAGTACTTTTTACAATGGGCCAGAGATGCCTTGCTTGCGAATCATCAAGAAGTGTAGCAACATGAAGACGGCAATCAGCCAGGGCAGCACAAAGGTATGCAGGCTGTAGAAGCGTGTCAGAGTGGCTTGTCCAACGCTGGAACTCCCGCGCATCAGCTCGACGATTTGATCGCCGACCAAGGGAATCGCAGCAGGGACGCCAGAGACAATCTTAACGGCCCAGTAACCAACCTGATCCCAAGGAAGTGAATAGCCGGTGACGCCGAAAGAAACGGTGATCACAGCCAGAGTCACACCCGTCACCCAGGTCAACTCGCGGGGCTTTTTGAAACCGCCGGTGAGGTAAACCCGAAAGGTGTGCAAAATCATCATCAGCACCATCATGCTGGCAGACCAGCGGTGGATGGAGCGAATCAGCCAACCGAAGTTGACGTCCGTCATCAGGTACTGGATGGAGGAAAAAGCCTCGGTGACGGTCGGCTTGTAGTAAAACGTCATGGCGAATCCAGTGGCAAACTGGATCAAAAAGCAAGTCAGTGTAATTCCACCCAGGCAGTAGAAGATATTTACGTGGGGAGGCACATACTTGCTGCTGACGTCATCGGCAAGCGCCTGAATCTCCAGACGCTCCTCAAACCAGTTGTAGGCTTTTGAATCAGTTACCTGCTTAGAAAACATGAACCCAGAGTTCCTAAAAATTTATTGCTGTTTTTGACACGAGCCAACCCCATGAGACAGTTTTCCGCTCTTTTCGGGGGCATGAAGCTGCAATGGGGATCGGTAGACACCGCGATAGAGAGAAGTCTAGGCGTAGCCTCTACAAAAAATGTAACATAGCCCGAAAGGGGGATTCTGTGTCATGCACAAACGAGTGTTAAGGGTTGTATTCGTACTAATCATACAAACTATCTTTACGTTAAGTTGGTGGACTTCGCCAGCGATCGCTTTAACGGAGGAACAGCAGCTTTTATCGGAAGCATGGCGAATTGTCAACTATGCTTACGTGGATGACAGTTTCAATCAACAAAACTGGTGGATGGCTCGTCAGAAGGCGATCAAGCAGCCTCTGTCTAATCGTGAGGCGACTTACACGGCAATTCAAAATATGCTCAAAACTCTGGAAGATCCGTTCACGCGGTTTTTAAAACCCGACCAGTACCGAAGTTTACAGGTGAATACTTCCGGAGAGCTTCAAGGGGTGGGACTGCAAATTGCCCTTGATGCCGAGACGGGCGAGTTGCAAGTGGTGGCACCGATTGACGGTTCGCCTGCTGCGAAGGCGGGAATCCGATCGCGCGATCGCATCCTGGAAATTGATGGCATCCAGAGTGCCCAACTGACCCTCGATGAAGCCGCCGCGAGGATGCGGGGCGCTGCGGGCACAGAGGTAAGGCTCCTGATGCAACGGGAGACAAAAACGCCTGAAGAAATTACGCTAGTGCGATCGCGAATTGCCCTCAACCCCGTTTATGCAGTCTTAGATTCCAGCAGTTCTCGCCTCCCGGTGGGTTACATTCGCCTGAGCCAGTTTAGTGCCAATGCCCCAACTGAGCTGGCGAATGCCGTCACCAAGTTGGAGAAACAAGGGGCACAAGCTTATCTGCTCGATTTGAGAAATAATCCAGGAGGGCTTTTGCAGGCAGGCATTGAGATTGCTCGGATGTGGTTGGATGAAGGCACGATTGTCTATACGGTCAACCGACAAGGCATTCTGGGCAGTTTTGAGGCGTCTGCACCAGCTCTTACCCACGCTCCTCTCGTTGTTTTAGTGAATCAGGGAAGCGCCAGTGCTAGCGAGATTCTGGCTGGGGCACTTCAAGACAATGGTCGTGCCCAATTGGTAGGCGCTCGAACTTTTGGCAAAGGCCTAATTCAATCTTTGTTTGACCTCTCAGATGGGTCAGGATTGGCAGTAACGGTTGCCAAGTACGAAACGCCAAACCATCACGATATCAACAAGCTTGGCATTACGCCAGATCGGGAAGTGCCTCTGGAGCCAATTACGCTTGACCAGGTGGGTACGGAAGCAGACCAGCAATACAAAACGGCGTTGGAGGTGTTAACCGCTAATGCGGTCGTTGCGGATGCGGCTTGATTCAGGAGTTAGGACTGAGGACTGAGGACTGAGGGCTGAGGGCTGAGGAGTTAGGACTGAGGACTGAGGGCTGAGGGCTGAGGAGTTAGGAGTTAGGACTGAGGAGTTAGGAGTTAGGACTGAGGAACTGAAGAGGCACAGGTGCTTCAGGGGCAGATGGATTGAGAGAATTCTTGCTTAGTGCTTGGTCCGTGCTTGGCACCGAACACAACGACTATAAACATTAACGGATATCGCCTAACGGCTGATAATAACAGCCTTCAGTTTTTTTATTTCTGTTGTGAGTAATACCAAAATCGCAAAAAAAGAAAATCTAGATAAAACTTAATAGTGCATTTACCGAAGCGAGTGCAGTAAGTTTGATTCCACAATGAAAGAGCAGTGTAAATTGGGAATCAAGCAATGCTCGGCTTGAGTGGAAATAGATTCTAGAAAAATCTGAGGCTGAGTGGGTTTTAACTGCGATCGCACGGGCCCATGCGATTGCTTAATTTTTAAGGCACGCCTACCACTGGTGAGAGTTTTTACCCCTAAATATAGCGATCGCGCTCATGGTTTTCCTGGCAAACGATCTTAGATACTCTATCAGTCGGTCAACAGTTTTATCTGTTGCCCACTCATTGCTGAAGTTTTTAGCTTCACAACCAGATTCCAGAGTGGTACTCATCGCCGGGGGTAAGTCTGACTTTACTCCGAGCGACCTGTGCCCGGAGAGACAATCAAAAGGAGCGCGGTGCGGGTATGCATCCCCAGAAGCAGGTGCTTTGGGCTTGCCGGAGCTGCTGACCCCGCCCAACTGTTTTTTGAATCTGGCAATGGGGAAGCCATCAGCAACCCATTGCGAGAATAAATGTGAGAATCAACACAGATGGTTGCCTTGTTCGTTGAAGCTGCGGAAGTTAACTCGAACCCTTAGCTCAACTCCAGAGACTCAAAGCAAGGTGCCCTCGTTGGTAATTTTGGGACTGGGCGATCGCTTCAATGTGATGTTGCACAGCTACAAAACCACTGAGAATTCTGAACTAAACGCCAATCCTTACGAGCTGTGTTTTGGCTTCGATCCGGCGATTGTGGGCAGTATTTGCGCCGAAATTTCTCGCGGGTTGCACTTAACCCCAGAAATCTCCCCTCTTTTCGAGCGAGCCATTGCCGATTGGTTCCCTCAACCCAATCTCCCAGCTTTGCAGAGCGAATTCACATCAACGCTGGTGAGTGCTATCTTAACCAGTCAAATTAGCACTCAGACTCCAGAAAAAGCAGATACAAATGCTTGTAGCAGTGCTGGGGCGAGTTTAATCGGCAATCCTACAACCGACATTCAGATTAAAACCGCCTTGTTGAGGGAGCCGGGAATCCAGGCGCACCTTGTCCAACCCCCCATTCCCCAGGCTGTAGTGCCGAGTTGGCAACAGCCAGAAAAGTTACTCCAAGAACTGCTACGAATTAGCTGGTCAAGCCAGGGAGCGCAGGTAATTTTGCAGCGTTCGGCGGTGTTGATTCAAGAGACTTTTGGGGTTAGTCGGTGTTTAATTGCGTTCTATAGCGCCAAAGATGAGCGTACCTTGTGGAGCGCGATCGCCCACGATTCATCTATCCCCCTTTCGGCTCGGCAAACTCACGATCCTGAATGGGCAAACATCGAACAGTGCCTTCTCAAACATCATCAGGGCAATCCTTGGGCAACTGAGCGAAACATTGGCTCAACGGCTGCCGAATCTATCTTTTTGACCTGGTTGCATACACACCCGCAGAAAATCGAGCCGCGAGAGATGGCATCTCTACACGGTGCGTCTGGACTGGTTGGGTTGCTACTGCTTGAGCAATGGGATGAGAAGCGGGAGTGGCAACCGGGAGAGCGGCAATTACTGCATCTGGCGCTGCAATTGGTAGAGCGAGGACACAACCTGGCGACGCTTTACCAGCAAGCGGAGGAACGAATTACTCATGCGGCGCTATTAAATCGGCTGGTTGCCCAAATCCGGGCCTCTTTAGAACTGTCCCATATCTTTGAAACGGTGACGCTGGAACTGGGTCATCTTTTGGTGGCAGATCGATGTTTGATTTTTCAGTATTTAGAGGAACAGCAGTGTTGGAAGCCGCTGACTGAGTATCGCGCTCATGCTGATATCCTCACAGCCATGAACTTGATCGTTCCCGATCAAAAAAACTGTTGTTCCAGAACGCTGCGAAATCTACAGGTTGTCCAGGTGAGCGATACGCGCTTAGTGGATGACCCGATGAATCGCTCTTTGGCGGCAAAATATCCGGGCGCTTGGTTGATGGTGCCAATTCACCGACAGCAAAAGATTTGGGGCTGCTTAACCTTCGCTCAGGATCAATTTCCCCGCTACTGGCACGAGTCGGAGTTAAGATTTATCACGACTGTTGCCGACCAACTAGCGATCGCTATCTACCAAGCAACCCTTTACCAACAAATTCAGGCGCAAAACCAAACCCTAGAAGCCTTGGTACGAGAACGCACCGCTGAGCTGGAAAGTTTCTTTGATGCTCACCCAGACTACATTTTTGTGGTCGAGCGCGAGAATCTGCGTCTGCGCTTTTGCAATCATGCTTTTGCTCAAAGGATGGGGTTTGACAACCGATATGCCGTTCAGGATCGGTCGATTCTAGAATGCTTCCCGCCTCTGATTGCTAAGTCGTTTGCCAAACAAAATTTGCGGGTTTTTGAATCGGGAGAAACGCTACACGAACAGGAAACCCTAGTTTTCCCAGATGGGATTCACCACTTCGACACTTCCAGGGTGCCGTTGAAGCACTCTAATGGTGAGGTTTATGCTTGCTTGGGGACTTTCCGTGAAATTACGGAGCTAGTGGAGACGAAGCAGGCGCTATCTCTGAGAACCGAGCAGTTGCAAGATGCCTTGACTGCTGCGAATGCAGCTTCTCAGGCGAAAACTGAGTTTCTAGCAACCATGAGTCATGAATTGCGGACACCGCTCACATCTGTGATTGGGATGTCCTCCGCTTTAATGCAACCGTATTTTGGCGAACTGAGCGGAAAACAGAAAGAATATCTCAAGATTATTCACAATAGCGGACAGCACCTGTTGCAGCTGATTAACGATATTCTCGATTTATCTAAGATTGAATCCGGTAAGGCGTCTTTAACCCTCAGTCAGTTTTCTCTGCGTCAGGTAGGGATTGAAAGTTTGGAACTGCTGCAAGAAAAGGCTCAAGTCCAACAGGTGAAGCTAACAGGGGATTTCGCTGAGTTGCCTCCCGCCGATGAATTTTGGGGGGATGAACGGCGCGTGCGGCAAATCTTGCTGAATCTACTCTCGAATGCGGTAAAGTTCACACCACCAGGGGGTGAGGTATGGCTGCGGATGCAGTGTGAAAGTAACCAGGCGATGATTGAGGTGGCAGACACGGGAATTGGGATTCCGATGGAGAAACAGCATCTTTTGTTTGAGGCGTTTCAACAAATTGATAGCTCTCTGCATCGGCAGCACGAAGGGACTGGGTTGGGATTGGCTTTAACTCGCCAGTTGGTGGAGATGCATGGCGGCACGATTAGCTTCCATTCAGAGGTAGATGCGGGAACGGTATTCGTGGTTTATCTTCTAGCCCAAAATCCAAAGTGAAGGGGTGAGGGAGAATCGGTCGCAAAGAATAAATAAAATCTAGCGACTCCCGACTTTGTTTTCGGCAAACCTTCAAAACAATCGGTCGGGATATCCCCTGGGTTTTCTACAATGGAATGGGGTGTTCCATCCGATGTGTCCCGATTGGGTGGAGATGCACAAATGGTGTTAAGGATGGTGTCAAGGACAGCCAGTTGAAGTTTTACGTGCTGGATGCGGCTGTTCCTTCGAGGGGTTATAAGTCGGGATGGTGGCGCTGTATTCTGGAGAATCTGCTTGCACTTTGCTCTTTTAAGCAATTGGCTGGCACGTTAATTTCCAATCTGGAATGGCTAATTGCTAGCCAGTTAATTCTCCTGTAGACCAATTCAGATTTAGATCATGGAACTCTGGTTGCTCCTACTGTTACTAGGACTGTTTACTTACTTCATCGTGAAGCGCAGTGTTGCTAACATCACCCGAACCCCAGTCTGGCTTTTGTGGATGGTGATGATGACACCAGCATTCATTTGGAGTGCCTGGATTCTGGTCTACGGTGAAGATAAGCGAATGCCGCCAGCTTTGGAGATTTCTCCGTTTATCATTTGCCCGATATTGTACTGGCTGCTGATTCAGTGGGGTCGTCGAGATTTTACCCCGCCGCCAAAACCGCAAGAAATGGTGACGGAACAAGCTCAGAATCCATCTGAGGTACAGCCTGTTTCTGCTGGCGATGCAGGGAGTACCGTCCGTCCGATTGATAAAACGGAAGAAACTAATCTTCGCAATTGCTTTCCCTGGTCTATCTATTACCTCCAGAACATCGATTACCGACCCCAAGCGGTGATTTGTCGGGGGAAGTTGCGAACGAACCCGGAGGTGGCGTACCAGACAATTCGGGAGAATATTGAGGGATTATTTGGCGATCGCTTCTTTGTTGTTTTTCAAGAAGGTTTGAATGGAAGTCCGTTCTTTGCGTTGGTTCCCAATCCCCAAGCTCACTCGCAGGCACAGCAGCAAACCGAACCTTTAAAACGACCGGCTTTAGCCTTAGGGCTGCTGCTTGTAACTTTGTTTACCACTACTTTAGTTGGGGTGGAAATTTCAGAAGTTTCTAACGCCGCACTGCAATCTAACCCAGCTTTGCTGTTAAAAGGACTGCCCTATGCTTTGGCATTGGTGGCTATCTTAGGCATCCACGAACTCGGTCATTACCTGAGTGCCCAATATTACAAAATTCGCACCACGCTGCCTTACTTTATCCCCGTTCCTTTTTTCTTGGGCACATTTGGAGCGTTCATTGGGCGGCGATCGCCCGTACCCAGTCGCAAAGCGTTATTCGATTTGGGCATTGCTAGTTCCGTCGCTGGTTTTTTGGTGACGTTACCGCTATTGTTTTGGGGATTAGCCCACTCGGATGTGGTTGCTGTGTCGGAGCAGTCGAGTATCTTAAACTTCACTTCTTTGAATCCCCGGTTTTCCCTGTTATTAACTTTGCTAAGTAAATGGGCGCTGGGATCTGAACTGACAGCAAACATGGCAATCAAGCTTCACCCAGTGGGAGTGGCGGCTTATATCGGTTTTATCTGGACAGCGTTTAAGTTGATGCCGGTAGGACATCTGGATGGCGGTCACATTGTCCATGCCATGTTTGGACAACGAAATGGGGCGATGATTGGTCAAATTAGCAGACTGCTGATGCTGGGATTGTCTCTTGTTCAGCCAGATTTGTTTATTTGGGCAATATTCTTATTCTTGATGCCAGTTTCTGATGAACCGGCGCTGAATGATGTAAGCGAACTTGACAACAAGCGCGATCTCTGGGGATTGTTAGTTTTGGCGCTTTTAGTGAGCATTCTATTGCCAGTGCCAGGAAATCTCGCGCAGTTGTTGAAGGTTTGATTCAGATAATTGAGTAAAAGGTAATTGGTAATTGGTAAAAAGCTTTAAGGGGAGACGCGATTCATCGTATCTGAGTTATGAGTTGTGAATTCAAGAATTTTCTTGTAACTCATTACTTTCATTAGCCATTCGCAAAGGAATAAGAACAATGGAAAAACAGCCGATTCAGGTGATAGGTGGTGGTTTAGCGGGGACGGAAGCGGCTTGGCAAATTGCGAATGCGGGTGTGCCGGTAGTGCTGCACGAAATGCGACCGTTACGGTTTAGCCCTGCCCATCACTCCGAACACCTGGCAGAATTGGTGTGCAGTAATTCCTTTGGAGCAATGTCGAGCGATCGCGCAGCCGGTCTTTTGCATGAAGAATTACGTCGTCTTGGCTCAATGATTATTAGTAAAGCCGACGAACACGCGGTTCCCGCTGGGGGTGCCTTGGCGGTGGATAGGGGCGTATTTAGCCGCGAATTGACAGAAATCCTCGCGAATCATCCCCTGATTGAGTTACGACGCGGTGAATTGCGCCAAATCCCCACAGAAGGCATTGTCGTCCTCACCAGTGGCCCGCTAACCAGTCCCGATCTGGCTGAAGATTTGCAGCAGTTCACGGGCATGGAATACATGAGCTTTTTCGATGCCGCCAGCCCGATTGTGGTGGGAGAATCGATTAACCGGGATGTGGCTTTCTTGGCTTCTCGTTACGACAAGGGAGACGCGGCTTATCTCAATTGCCCAATGAATCGGGAGCAATATCTCCACTTTAGGCAGGAACTTTGTAAGGCTGAACAAACGGAACTGAAAGACTTTGAGCGGGAAACGGCTAAGTTTTTTGAAGCTTGTCTGCCGATTGAAGAACTGGCGCAGCGGGGGGAAGATACGATGCGTTATGGCCCGTTGAAGCCGGTGGGATTGTTTGATGCCCGTAAAGGCGATTTCCGCGCTCCAGAAAATCAGTCGCAACGTCCTTATGCGGTGGTGCAGTTGCGTCAAGAAGATAAGGCGGGGCAGTTGTGGAATCTGGTAGGATTTCAGACGAATTTGCGCTGGGGCGAACAAAAGAGAGTGTTTCAGCTGATTCCAGGGTTGGAAAATGCTGAGTTTGTGCGGCTGGGCGTGATGCACCGCAACACGTTTATTAATGCGCCCCAACTGTTAAAACCTTCTTTGCAATTCCACAAACGCGCCACGTTGCTTGCGGCGGGACAGTTGGTGGGGACTGAGGGCTATACGGCAGCGGCGGCGGGTGGCTGGCTGGCTGGGACGAATGCGGCGCGGCTGGCTTTGGGCAAAGATCCGCTAACGCTACCAGGAACGACGATGATGGGGGCGTTGTTTGAATTTATTAGTTCGGCGTCATCAAAGCATTTTCAACCAATGCCGCCTAATTTCGGAATTTTGCCGGAACTGCCGACTCGGATTCGCAATAAGCAGGAGCGATATGGAGTTTATCGCGATCGCTCTTTTGCCGATTTAGCGAGTTGGAAAGCTGCGGCTAAATTGCTCGTTCCCAAGCTGAGCTTGGAACGAGAAGCAACAAGCGCTTCCATTGAATAAGGAACGGGGATTTAATTAACCTCCCATTTTGCATAGGGAGATGGCGCTGCCATCCCCTACAGAATGGGAATGAGTGTAAGTGATTTGATCCACCTTCCTCAGTAGCATTAAGATCCCATGAGTCCGAAATAATAACTTGCAGCAACTACGAGAATTGTTAATACTCCGATTGTCGTGCTGATAAGAAATTGCTTAGAGGTTTTTTGATTAAGCTCCTGTTTGCTTTCACCTTGCTCAGTGGTAGCCCCACGATTGGTTGCTTCGTTAGTTTTCATGGTTGTTAATGGTTTATGGTTATTTATTACCCAGTTTGCTACAATCTCAAAAAACTTCATCTAACTTAAGAATTATCAAGATAAGGTATACAGCGATACTTAATAGCTTTATAGTCGGTTGTCTGGCAAACGGAACTGGTTGCTTAAAAATGGACTTTAATAATCTTTTGCTAAGACTTTTTTAGGCTTTGAATTTCCTGAAGCAGCTTGTATAAATATTTTTTTTATGGTAGGTTTTTATAATGGGAATCTGTGCGCTCAGGTAAATTGTTTCTCAATTAGCCGTACTGCCTCTACAGCACCATTAGGATAATCCGCAGGGCGATTGGATACCTGATTTTGCAGCATTGCCACAGTCGCGATCGCGTCCTCAATCTCTTCAACACAGTAGGCGCATCGCAAAGCCCTAACCTTTTGACGGTCATATAGCCGTTTAAAAGCAAAAGCGACTAACGGGACGCCCACCGCTGCACATTCATAAACTGTGTTATAACCAGCGCCGCCGACAACGACATCAGCCGCTGGGAGGCATTCAATTCCTGGCGAGTATGACACCCAGAACTGCGGCGGACATCCCTCTGGACAGACGGGTGCTAAGACACGCACCGTTGCCTCTGGAAACGCTGCATCTAGGTGAGTTGATAACTTACCAAAGAAAGATAATTCGGAAGCTTGTCCGGCGGCACAGACAAGGATAATCTTTTTTCTAACTCCCGCCGGTGGGGTTTGTTGAATAAAAGCGAAGCAACTTCTGCCCCCCTTCTTCTTGAAGGGGCGTTGGCGTAGCCGCAAATTAGATCCGCTTGGGCGATCGCAATCCAGACCAAGTGCATTCAGACCCAGTAGCGATCGCGCCTTTTTTCTATCTGGCAGTTCCTCAGCATTGCGAATTAACCAGGGACTGGTGTAATAGACAATTGGTAAATCTGCTAGCGGCGAATCTTCTCCATCTCCCGGCACAATAACCGCATCAAAGTTTTCTTTAACAAAAGAACGCAACTCAAAACGGTGAATATAAGCTGGGGTGATATCGCGGTGAACTAAAATTCGGGGAATGTGCTTTAACTGGGGCAAAATATCTGCCAATTCACCACCCAACCCGCGAGGAAAAGTATCGACAATTAAACAGTCGTACCGGGTGTTTAATAAAACATCCCGTACTTGTTCGCAAGTCGCCGCAAAACCAACGTCAGGTGCAATGATTTGCACATCGCAACCCTCACCGCCCAAGTAAGTTGCATAAGGGGTATTCGTAAGAATTTTGACGTGATGGTAACGGGTAGCCATTCGTCCGAGAGATAAGCTACGGGTAAGATGTCCCCAACCGCCTCCCAAAGCATAAATTAACCAAATTGACATTTTGGAGTTTTCAACGCAAAGAACACAAAGGTAAACGCAAAGGTACGTTAAGGAATCGTTTTTTCTTGGTGTGCCTCTGCGTTATCTTTGGCGTCCCTCTGCGTTAAAAATTTAACTTGCCCCCATATCCATCTCAAAATCGGCATCCATTTCCCCTTCTAGACTCATATTGTCTGCTTCGGTGAAATCGACATTGCCAGTTTCCGGGTCATAATCATAGCGATCGCGGTTGTCATAGTAGTTGCTGCCCCAATAACCGCGATTGTAGTTACCATATCCAGAGTAATAGGAATAATCGTAGTAATAGGGGTTATTATCTGGGTAACTACAATAAGGACAGCCAATGTTTGTAGTGCGTCCGCAGCGACGTTTGAAGAGAAATCCCACCATGCGATCGCATTCTTCACTTGCAGCCATCCCCGATGAACTGGTAGCCTGACTGCTGCTGGGATTGAGTTGAATTTCGTAGGGGCCAATTTGCAAGCGATCGCCATCTATTAGCGTACTACTGGGCAACCGGACGCTGTTAATTAAGGTGCCAGTACTGCTATTTTGATCGACTACGATTAACTCGCCATTCGCTACATCAATTAGAGCATGATATTCAGCCACTTGCTCGTTGGCTAACACAATTCTAGCAACCCGATTGCCATCAATTTCTTGGGGCATTGAGGCAAATTCTCGGCCCAAGGCGACAGGCGTTTCTAACATGGGTTCTCGTCTTTCGCCGGTGGCTGGATCTATCCAACTCAGTTGAATTTGCAAGGATTATTTCCCTCCCGAACGATTAACTGCGTAAGCTAAAGCGGCTTTTTGTTCTTTGCTTAAAACGTCGAACCCGAAGCTAGCGATCGCAATTGCGCTTACCTGAGATTTTGTAGAAAAAACTGGTTTGTCGGCTGCATTGATCAGAGAAGTTTTACCATTCTTTACTTTCACCTTGTAAAGCGACTGTTTATCCGGTGACTCAACCTCAAAACCGTAATCTCGCGCTTTAATTCTGTAAATTTCTTTATCTGTCGCATCTTCTAACTTGTAATCTCCATCATTCTGTCTTCGCAAAACATACAATTCTTTTGTTTGATCTGCATTCTCAATCTTCCAGTAACCCTCTCTTTTTACAACGTAGCCTAAAACTTGATCGGCAGGATTCTTGATTTTTACTTTCCCCCCACCATCAACATTAAATCGAGCTAATTCTTTGTCCTTTCCATCAAGCAATTTAGCCCCATCCGCCTCTGGTTTCAGGGCAAAATCTTCCGCACCCCCCTCTTGTTTAAATTTTATCTTCTCTGTATTAGTCGTCACCGCTGACGAATTATTTTGAGTAATTGGAGATGTTTGCGGGTTAGATGTTGTAGATACTTCTGGTGCCTGCTTAACAGAATTACTACAAGAAGCTAGCAGTATTACCGCTGCCAAAGCTAAGCCGGAGAAAAATGTTCTGTTCATGTTATTCATTGTTCAAGTTTCCACCAAAATCCTTTCTTTATTTAGTAACAGTTTGCATAATTAATGTTCCGGATTTTTGCAAACAAACTAAATATGTTTTTACTTTTACTTACTTTGCCTTAGATAACATCCGAGCTAAATTTAGAACTTGATACAGGCTGAGAAACATCATCGTGATAGTTTGATATAATGTTTCTTCGTTCCAAGGCATCGAAGGTGGCATTTTCACGACTAAGTTTATTCCCTTATCCGTCACTCTCATCCGTTTTACCTTAGTCAGTTTTGGAATTTTTACTGCATTCACAGCTTCATTGTTCAGAACTTTGATTGCCCCGTACCGTCGTTGCGGATAAGTTAAATCCAGACTGATATCTAATCCCTTGGCTTTCGATTTCGTTTTGTATTTTGATTTGCCGCTTCTAGAAGTTTTCCATCCATAAGCGGTCTGATTTAGCTCAGAAGTTGTTAATACAAAACGAGTTTTATCTAAAAATTGTCCTTCCATTTTTAGCCAATCATCTTGGAAAATATCTATTTTAAATCCTGATTTCGAGGGATGGGCAACTGTTTTAATCTGCTTAGATTTTTGATGGGCTGGACTGAGATCTAAATGAACACTGACCTTAGCTTCCTTATCCATATCTCGCTCCAGCATTCCCAAAATTTTTTCCGTTAATGCATAGCGATGATTTGGTAAATTTAATCGGCTATATTTACTCCTCCTTATTCCTGCATAAATCGCTACGATCGTACATCCTAATCCAACAAACAATAATAAAATAGTTACAATATTTCCAAATAATTGAAACCCATCTCCCATCTCTCCTACAACTATCATTAAAATGAACGCTATAACAATTGAAGTAATCGCACCAATAACACATTTGGTTGCTAAACTTCCAAACTCTGTTTGCTTTGCCTCCGAGGCTCTATCTAGGGTTGCCATTTCCCTTAAGTCTTTGACAATATCAGAAACAGCAGCCGTCACCGAATAAGTCAGAGATTTGCGAAAGGTTTCTAAATTTATTGACATTTGTAATAAAAATTCAATATCAATGAATCGGGGATTACGGAAGGTAGCGATCGCTTACCTAAAATCACACTCAAACGCTTTGATAACAGATACGTTCTCGGAAGTGGTAATTATCGTTACAAAAAGTTAGAATCTTAGGGCAAAATTGAGTCATAGTTTAGTTGATGAACGATTCTAGAATAGTTTACGTTTCTTTTGATACCGTACCAGCGCCCAAGGGAGCCGCAATTCATATTTCTGCTTTTACTCAAGCTTTGGCAGATGCTTTTGGCGACATTCAGCTAGTGACAGTTTCCCCGACAGCCTACGCAGTAAATCAGAGGGAATCACCTCATGTTATCCAATCCATGTTACCTGCGCTAGGAGATACGTTAATTAATCGAGTGCTTTATTTTCGCGCGATGCTGGGCAATTGGTGGCAGAATCAGTGGTTTGAGACAGTGCATATCCGTTCTATTTATGAAGGATTTCCCATTGCCCTGAGCAAAGAAAAATTATGTAAGTATTTAATTTTTGAAGTTAATGGATTGCCATCCATTGAACTCAAATATCGCTATCCAGCAGTGGCAGAAGATCGGGAATTATTGCACAAATTAAAGGCGCAAGAAAAAATTTGTTTAGAAGCATCAGATTTAATTTTAACGCCTAGTTCCGTAACCAGAGACTATCTCCAAACAAGAGGGGTTCCCGGCTCAAAAATCCGCGTCATTCCCAATGGAGTTGATTTAGATATATTTACTTATCGTCCTTCAAAATTTAGGGATGCCGAGTATCCAAATCTTCCCTATCAGGACAAGGAAACGCCACTCCTACAGATTGAAAATGATTCAATAAAGACTCAGCCTCGATTTCAGGTGTTATATTTTGGGACATTTTCCCCTTGGCAAGGGATTAATCTTGCTGTTGAAGCACTGGCACTTGCTGACCGGGATTTTTCTACTCAATTAACAGTCATTGGACAAGGTCGCGACTTTCAGATTTTAGCCTTAAAACAGCTAGCTTTAAAACTAGGAGTAGCAGAGTCTCTCACGATTTTAGACCCTGTATCGCAAGCGGAACTCGTCCAAAAAATTCATGCATCTGATGTAATTTTGGCTCCGTTGACGCCCAATGACCGAAATCTGGTTCAGGGTTGTTGTCCTTTAAAAATTTTGGAAGGAATGGCGACAGGTACGCCGGTAATTGCTAGCGATTTACCTGTGGTGAGAGAATTGGGTGTGGATGGGGTACATTTCCTGCTCGTCAAACCAGGTTCTGCAAAGGAAATTAAAGATGCCTTGCTGAGGTTAAAAACAGAACCGGAATTGGCAATAAACTTAGCAAGGAATGCCCGTCAGCAGATTGAGAATGATTACACTTGGAAACACGCCGGTGATGCTTTGGTAGCAGCTTATGAGGAACTTGGAATTAAACGATCGATAACAGTTTGAAGCCGCTGATTTTCATGTTTTAGAGAAAATTCAGCGAGAATGCGATCGCGCCCTGCCCTCCCAATCTGACGCCTAGCACTTGGAGCTAAATCCAAGCACTCCAGCACCGCCTCACCCAGTCGATGTAACTGGGAACGAGGCAGCAAAAAGCCACTTTTTCCATGCTCAATGATCTCTGGAATCCCACCCGCATCGCTGGCAATACAGCAACAACTACAGGCGATCGCTTCTAGCAGCGCATTCGGCATCCCCTCCCATACCGACGGTTGCAGATAGACATCACACAGCCGCAGATGCCCCGCTACCGCCGCAGGACTCGCTAAATGTCCAGTGACAATAACCCGCTTGGCGTCTTCTGGATGCTGAGTCGCATACAGTTGTAGTGCTGCTTCTTGAGACGCCCGCACTTCCCCGATAATTAACAAACACGCAGGACGTTGGGCGCGGACTGTGGTTAAGGCATTCAGAAGAAACTGCTGCCCCTTCTTTTCTCGTAATTCCCCGGAAAATCCCAGTACCGCTTCATCAGGAGCAATCCCTAAAGATGCTCTCAGAAGGGATGATTCATGAGTTGCGCCGATAATGGGGGGCGAAAATACCCGCTCGTTGACGCCATTTTTCAAAACCATCACATCATCCCGCTGGGCGAGTAGCTGAATCTTTCGTGCCATATCAGCACTCACCGCCGTAATCAAACGGGCATTTAACAACGTCCATTGCAGTCGCGCAAAATCCCCCGGTGGAAACATGGCTCGATCGATATCATTCCCACGGGCGCTTACCGTGCTGGGAAGGCCATTTGTCGCTGCAAACCAAGTAGCTAAGAACCCACTGGGGAAGACATAGTGCCCCCAAACAGCATCGTACCCACGGCACTGATGCAGCCAGTCGAGGACATTGAGCGTATGAGGCATCGTCATATCCCAGTGGCGATATAGCCCCACCCGATGGACTTTGAGATGTTTGATAGTTTGGAAATTTTGACTTTCGGCGTGCCTAGTTGCCTTGCTAGCTACGTCTGAACTCTGGACTTCTCCCGGTTGCAAGTAACGACTCCACGCCACAACGTCTACTTCAATGCCCAACTGGCAGAGGGCGGCGGCGATGCGTCCGGCGCTACTCGCTAACCCGCCAATATCTGGGGGAAATCGTTCCGTGAGAAAAAGAAGACGTCTCAAGGGACTCTAAAGAATTGCTACTAGGACTGTTTAAAGTCTAAAGTCTAAAATGCGATCGCTCAGTTGTGAATCTGATTCCCTT
Source organism: Trichocoleus sp. DQ-U1 (assembly GCF_039961925.1). NCBI lineage: Bacteria > Bacillati > Cyanobacteriota > Cyanophyceae > Leptolyngbyales > Trichocoleusaceae > Trichocoleus > Trichocoleus sp. DQ-U1. The sequence continues at coordinate 53,778 of NZ_JAMPKB010000014.1, forward strand.
AACGTTTTGTCTAACCTAGAGGGATTTCGTTTAATTCAGGAAAAATCTGAAAAACCCAGGAGGATCTTATTCCCTTTCTGCGAGCCATCAGCGGTCAACGGAATGAGACAACTAATCCCCATGAACGGGGATTAGGGGCAGGGAGCCGCAGGCGATGGTAGTGTGGGTTTTTTTGATCGAGGGGAATCCCCTCACCGCTATTCCTTCTCAGTCGCCCCCCTCAATCGCTACCAGCACCACTGTAATATTGTCTCTGCCCCCTTTATCTTTAGCGGACTCGACAAGGGCGTCGGCTGCCTTTTCCAAGGAAGTAACCTTGAGGTGAGTTGCAATCAACTGATCCGAGAGTTCTTCTGTGAGTCCATCGCTACACAGCAGCAGCCTGTCGCCTGCTTGCACATCCAGCGGTTGGATCTCAATCAAACGCAAATCTTTACGACCCAGACACTGAGACAATACGTGACGCCACGGGTGCATTTTAGCTTGTTCGGAAGTCAGCTCCCCGGCTTTCATCGCCCGTGCCACCCAAGTATGATCCTCAGTGATTTGCTCTAGAGTTGCCCCTCGCATTCGATAAAGGCGAGAGTCCCCCACATGAGCGACCCAAGGCTGCTGTTGGCGAAACATCACTACAACGCCTGTCGTGCCCATATCTGAGCGTTCTGGATGATTCGCTTGATCTTGTAAAATCGCCTGATTTGCATCCAAGAAGGCTTTTTCTAATAACGCTGGGCAAGTCTCGTCGGAATGCCAATGCTCATCTAGATAGGTGTAGATAGCCTGAGTGGCGATTTGGCTTGCCTCCTGGCCTCCTGCATGTCCTCCCATGCCATCAGCAACTATAAAAAATCGCCCATCAGGGTCGATATGGTAGTCATCTTGGTTAACGGGACGAAGAAGTCCCGCATCAGAGAGGCCCGTGGAGCGAGGAATCATATATTGTCTGCTGGCAACAGCAACTTTACTTTACCCGAATCAAAACATCCGATCAAATCGGTCGAGGCGCATGAGCAAGCGAATGAGGACAAACGCGATGGCAGATGCCCCCAGAGCAACCACGACTGCCAACCCGACATAACCCTGAACGAAGAGGATGGTGGCTGACAGAGTGAAGGCACTGATGAGCAAAGTATAGTTGGTTCCTAACTGAATACTGCTCATTCGCCGAAGAATGCGATCGCTCTCAATAGAGCGCACTCGAATTCGCAGGTCGCCCTGCTCTAATTTCTCAATCGTATCCTCAATCCGCCTGGGCAAACTCAAAGCCGTACTGCTAACTTGAGCCGCTTGCCGTCCTAATTCATTCAAGAAGCTACTACTACTATTACTGCCATTACTATCTGCCATAAGCTGCATTGCAAAGGGTTTTGCAACCTCCATAAAGTTAAATTCCGGGTCTAAGCCTTTTCCAACCCCTTCTAAAGTTGAGAAGGCTCGCATCACAAAGGTAAAAGTCGCCGGAAACCGAAAAGGTTGGTCGTAAGCAATTTCATAAAGGTCTTCACTAATCTGACTCACCGATTGGTTTTCAAACGGCTTGTCCATAAAGTGATCCAGCATATACTGAATCGATCGCCGTACGGGTCCCATATCATCAACCGCTGCCAGCGCTCCCATTTCGACGAGCGAATGCATCACTCGGTCGCCATCTTTTTGAGCAATGCCAAACAGCGTTTCCATTAGTTGCTCGCGAATGTTGGACTTAATCCGCCCCATCATGCCGAAATCATAGAAAATTAGGGCACCTTCGGGACTGACTGCGATATTGCCAGGATGCGGGTCGGCGTGGAAGAAGCCATCGTTGAGCAATTGTTGCAGGTAAGCTTTAGCACCCAGATGAGCCAGTTCCTTTCGATCTAGCCCTGCTGCTTCTAGCGCTTCATAGTGACTAATTTTGATGCCCGGAATGTACTCAAGAGTGACAACCCGTGGCGACGTATATCGCCAGTAGACACGCGGCACTTTTACCCAATCATAGGCGCGGAAGTTGCGGCGAAACGTATCGGCGTTGCTGCCTTCATTCAGGTAATCAATTTCTTCCCAAAGAATTCGGCTGCACTCCTCATAGATTCCCAGCCAGTCACGACCCCGACCCCAGTCAGGATGGTTTTGAAAGAAACGGGCAATTCCTCTAAGAATTTGCAAATCAACCGTAAACAGCTGCCGCAGTCCGGGTCGTTGTACCTTGACCACGACTTCTTCGCCGCTGTGGAGAGTTGCTTTATGTACCTGTCCCAAGCTAGCAGCCGCCAGGGGGATCGGGTCAAAAGTGCGGTAAAGCTGCGAAACTTTCTTGCTGAAGTCCTTCTCAATCAACACCTCAGCTTGTTCGTAGCTAAAAGCAGGCACTTTGTCTTGCAGCTTAGAAAGTTCCTCCACATACTCCACAGGGAATAAATCGGCACGGGTGGAGAACAGCTGCCCAACTTTAATAAAAGTCGGCCCTAGGTCTAAGAACGTCTCTCGAATCCAAATCGCTTGTGCTCTGCGTCTGTGGGCTTGTTTTTCCTCTGTAACTCCGCCCGGATAGCTCCAAGATTTGTTGTAGCGCCAGAGCTTAAACAATAAGGTTAAAACAAACCCCCAAATATCTACGAAGCGCCGTTGATGGGAGTAACGTTCGCGGTTCCACCGATAAGCCTTATCCTTACGGGCTTTATCAGCGGCACGCTGGGCACTCGGCGTGCTAGCCGCGTATCGCTTCAGTTTAGAGTCATTAGGATAGGCTGACACTCGGATTCCTAAGTCTGTTTTTTCAAGTAATTGGGGCGATCACAGTTGAGGTTGTGAGTTTTGGATAACTAACAACTCACAACTGAACTTTTAACTGAATTCCCCCTCAGCACGCGAACAGAGCGCTGCGCTCTCAGGATTTATACTGAGCTGCTGCGATAGCGTTGTAATTCGGCGCGAAAGCGAGCGACTTCTGCCCGAAGTTCATCAATCGTCGCTTGCAAATCTGTTGTTTGGGTGCCTTGAGGCACAATGCTGGTAGTGGTTCGCCCCCGCATCACCGTTTCAGCTTGGGCGTTAGAGCGTTCGGTTACTCGTGAGGTGAAGTGCCGCAAAGACTCTCGTTGTTCAGCATCAAATTTGCCGAGTTCTGAGAGAGCATGGGTGACGGCGTTTTCTACCTGTTCATTGAGAGCTTCTGCAACCGCTCTGCCGACAAAAAAGGCATGAACTACAGGATTCGTCATGAAAAAATCTATTTGTGCGTCCGAAACAAATTATAACTTGCTTGCTCTCGATACTACATACAGCCTAGGTTACAGCTTAGGCTTTGGCAGTGTACCTGAGGAAGGTGGTACGGGTGCGACAACAGCAGCGGGGGGTGATAGCAGGTTAGCGTTGGACGTGGGATCGGGGGTGTCTGAGATGGGCCAGTCGTCGCGGGGTGGAAAGGATTGTTCGGTATGCAGGATAGAAGATCCCGGTCCCATTGCTCCGTTCAAGCGAACTGCCAAGCCGAATCCAGCACCCGTACAGGTAGCGATCGCAGCGGTCATCATCAGCCCTCTGCCTAGTGTCAGTTTGGGAAACTTTAAGTTTTGTAAGCTAGGAAGGTTCGCTGACGAGCCAAGCTTTGTAGAGACGCGATTCATCGCCTCTGGAATCTTGAAACTCTCTAGCGAGATTTTCAGTTTGGCAAAGGCAATCGGGAAGTTTGCCCGTATCGCTGTTTTGAGTTTTTTCGGGGCAGCACTCACTTTGGCTAGTCGAGTTTTGTAGGGGCGGGTTTTGCCCGGTCGCTTCACATCCTGGCTAAGATTCCAGTTCACTCCGCTAGCAAGCGATATCTTCGGTTTCGTGTTGCTGGCTGGTTGCGGCTTTTGGGGGGCAGGCTGAGATTTGGGGATTACAGGGCGACGAGCCGTTTGGGTCGCGCGGGGAGCCTGTGGAGCCTTGCTAGCTGGCAACAGGGAGAGCCAATCTTCTACTTTTTGGGGACGCTTCTCGGCTGCGATTTCTAAGCCACACAAAATCGCAGCGATCGCAGTCGGGCTGAGTTTGGGTTGAATTTCCCGTAAATTTGGCAGAGGGATGCGATCGCGTAACGGTGCTGGAACCGGCGGTTGACCCGTCAGCAAGCAATACAAACTTGCTGCTAAAGCATAGACATCTGTCGCTGGGGTGAGTTTTTCCTGGGAAAAATATTGTTCGATTGGCGCATATCCGGGATTTAGTAAACTGGCTTGGGTTTGCGTCACTCCCGCCGTCAATTCAGCACAAAAACCAACGTCAATTAGCACTACATCATCAGTCCCTTGACGCCGGATGATGTTTTGGGGTTTGACATCTCGGTGCAGTAACCCTGCCTTGTGGATAACCGTTAAGGCACTGCCAATTTGACGGATATAGCCAAGGGCTTGGGCTTCTGGCAAAATCTGACCCGCTGGCAGCGATTGGGCCAGGGTCTGCCCCGGTATGAACTCCATGACGATGAAACATCGCCGGGATTCCTCAAACAAGTCGAGAACCCGAACCAGGTGAGGATGCTTGCAGCGAGCAAGGCGACGTGCCTGGGTGAGAAATTGCTGCCCAAACCGCTCAAAATCAGGATGAGTCCGCAGACTGTCGTTGAGGGTTTTGATGACGACCGCTTTCCCCGACTGAGTATGAGTCGCCCGGTAGGTGATCCCAAAGATACCTTGACCCAGTGGGGCGTCGAGGACGTATTTGCCGTTCTTCAGGACTGCTCCAGCCGTTAAGTTCATTAAAGATTTGTTACAGTTTTCCCAACTATGCTACCGTCTTGGTACGAATTTTGAGTCCCAGGAGGGAGGGAAGCGGCGGTTGATTACCGGGCTTGCTTAGGGCGGGTGTTTCCGCTCCTAGATTTGACTCTTAGCCGCTTCAAAGTGGATAATACTCTGCCAAAAATTTTTCAGCATCAGCGCGATCGCGGATTTCTCCATCCAGCGTTGCTGCCAACAGACGATCTAACATGGGTTTAAATTCACGCCCCGGTTTGTAGCCGAGGGCTTTCAAATCATTGCCGTTTAATATCGGTTGAATATTCGCCCAGATAGTGAGATATCGCCAAATTAGCCGCCGAATCAGACGCGAATTTTTGACAGCAATCAAAATCAACGTAGGCAATTCGTACCGTCTCAGCAACACGACAATTTGACTGGGTCGCTGACATTCGGGCAAAAATTTCACCACATCCGCTCGATCCCGATCGAGTTGCTCTAATCGTTCGATACTATCTGTCGGTAATTGAAGATTGATTGCCACTTTCGCGCGATATTCGCCAGCGAGGTAGGCAATTAAAATTTCTAGACGCATCTGCCAATGATCGAGGGTTTTCTGGGGATCAAATCGGCGCAGACACCGATCTAGTAAACGCACCTGCTTCCATAATGGCTCATCTAACTCTAGCGTGGGATGGAGGCACCGCAACGCCCCCAGATCGGCAAGTAACTGCAACGCGGGTTTCCAGTAGGGCGCTTGGAGGATGTATTTGAGTTCTGCTTTCAGCCGTGTTTGTAGCGCCGGAGCTTTGCTATTTTCAGAGAGCGATCGCTCATAAATTCCACTCTCTAGCGCATAGCGAATGTACCCTTCCGTCTGCGGTTCAATCTGAAATCCCAGGCGCACTGCAAACCGCACGGCGCGATAAATGCGCGTGGGGTCTTCGATAAAGCTATTGGCATGGAGGACGCGGATTTGGCGCGATCGCAAATCTAGCATTCCGCCAAAGAAATCCAATAATTCACCTGCGCGGGGTGGCGTCAGTCGCATCGCCAAGGCGTTAATGGTGAAATCCCGCCGATACAAATCTTGGCGAATCGAACTCGCTTCGACTTCTGGATTCGCGGCTGGGTAAGGATAAAACTCGGTTCGAGCCGTCGCAATATCCACCCACAGAGAGTCTAAAACTGGGTCATTGTGCCACAGTAGCGCGGCTGTTTGAAATTGACCGTGGACTTCCAGACGGGCATTTGGGTAGGTTTGTTGAAGTGCTTTCGCCAGTTCTACTCCAGCGCCGACATCCGCCGAGCGGTGAAAGCCATCTACCACCAAGTCAATATCTGAAAGCATCAGGGTTTCATGGGGATTGGCGAGCAGTAAATCCCGTACCCCTCCGCCGACCAAATGGAGATGCCAGCCGCGTTGTTCTGCCTGCTGGGAGGCTCTGGTGAGGAATTCCCATAAGGGGGGAGCCAGGCGATCGCGCAGAAGATTGGTGAGGGTGTAATGGAGATTCGTCGTGGGGAATTGGGAATGGGGAATGGGAGATTTTTCTGTCCCATCACCTGTGACGAATGCGCCATTCCCTCTTCCCTGATGCAACTGCCGCAAGACATCGGTGCGCGTCACCATTCCCACAAGCTGCCCATCTTGCAATACCGGCAAGCGCCCGATATCGTAAGTCACCATAATCGATTCAATCTCTGGCAAGGAAGTATCTGGGGTAATCGTCTTCAGATTGTTCGTCATGTAGCCTTTTACCGGGGCATGACTAAAGCCATGATGCAATGCCAGATCTATATCCCGCCGGGAAACAATCCCCACCAGTTGGTCTTCGGAATTCACGACCGAAAGACCAGAATGCCCATAACGTAATAAAATTCTCTGGGCTTGCTCAATTGTCGTGTCCGGGCGAATCGTCCGCACTGGCGATGACATCAGTTCCCGAGCTGTCAGCGGCTGGGGAATTTGATGTTTTAGCTGACTGACGAGCTGCTCCAGGGTTGTCTGGGAATCGACGCCGCGAAGTGTCACCGACGCCGCCTGGGAATGCCCCCCGCCACCCAGCGGTTGAAATAATTCATTGAGATTGGTGCCTTCAATGCGCGATCGCCCAATGACCGTGAATCGCTCCTCACCTCCATCCCCTACTGGATACGCCGCTGCTAATAGCAAAGCATCGCTTTCGCCCAGATCGAGCAGCCGAGTGGCAAGCGTTGACAAACCTGGAACGTAGTCAGGGGTTTTGAGCAGCACCCAAGAAACGGTATAGCCGCACGTTGTCGCTCTTTGCAAGTTGTCCAACGCTTCCGTCAACAGTTCCTGCAATTGAGGGGATAAACCTGGCTCAACATAATCGGCAATTAAGCGCAAGCTTGCCCCTTGTTCCATCAACCAAGCCAGCGCGATCGCATCTCTTGCCGTCGCCCCTTCATAAGTTAACGATCCTGTATCCACATGGATTCCCAACGCCATCACGGTTGCCTCAGAAGGTGTCAACTGGATGCCTTCTTGCTGGAGTTGCTCGGCAATCAGAGTAGTGGTTGCACCGACAGGCTCAACTTGGGTGCGGGTAGCGGGGATATCTCCTTCCCCATCTGGGTGATGGTCGTAAACGACAACTTCCCATAAATCCGGTAAATCCAGCCATTCAGACGCCTTTCCCACGCGATCGCGTTTTTGAGTATCCACAACGGCAATCGACCGAATCTGCTCTGGGTTCACAGCGCGACGCTCAATCAGCGCATACTCATCTCTATGCAAGGCTAAAAAATCCCGCACTGCTGGATGGCAACCGCCGGTCAGCACGACCCTAGATCCCGGCTGGAGACGGGTTAGCCCCACCGCTGCACCCAAGGTGTCAAAGTCCGCTGTTGTATGGCACAAAATCACATTCATCATTATGAGTCCTTAGTCATTAGTCCTTTGCCCATGACCCATAACCAATGACCCATGACGAATGACCAATGAGTGTCGATTTTTGATACGGTACTACTGTATAGAATTGCGGCTGAACTATTTCTATCCAGCCCATTGCTGTCTTGGGAGAAGAGAAAATGACAATTTTATTTCAGTTGGTACTAGGTGCTTTAGTCTTTTTATCATTCGTCATGGTCATTGGGGTTCCAGTTGCCTATGCCACTCCTCAGAACTGGGATCAGTCTAAGCGCCTCCTTCTTTTAGGATCTGGAGTTTGGATTGCTCTGGTATTTCTGACAGGTGCCCTAAGCTATTTGGTAGTTTAAGGATAGTCAGAGTCAGTCATCGGTCAGGGTTCGATGGTCATCAGTCCACTGCACCCGACTCAGGACTAAAGACAAATGACTGATGACTCAAAACAACTGACAAAAAGCTTCTTATATCTAAAATCATGGCAGTTTTCGAGGGAACGTTTACTCAGACTCAACCCCTACGGTTTGCGATCGTCATCGGTCGCTTCAACGATTTGGTGACGACTAAACTATTGGAGGGGTGTCAAGATTGTCTGAAACGCCACGGCATCGATGTCAATCCTCAAGGCACTCAAGTGGACTATGCTTGGGTTCCTGGGAGTTTTGAGGTGCCTTTGGTGGCTCACCAGTTGGCACTCACGCGCCGATATGATGCTGTAATTTGCCTGGGTGCAGTCATTCGGGGTCAAACTCCCCATTTTGATTATGTCTCCTCGGAAGTCTCTAAGGGGATTGCCAATGCTGGGTTTCAAACGGGTGTGCCGATAATTTTTGGCATTCTGACGGTAGATACAATGCAACAAGCCTTGGAAAGAGCTGGCATCAAGAGTAACCACGGCTGGGAATATGCAATGAATGCCCTTGAAATGGCAAGCTTAATGCAGCAGCTCAAAGGGAATGCCGGTGGCGCATCCTACGGTAACAATGCGGTTCATACGGTAACAACTCAAGCGTTGCCAGTTTCGCCGAACCTGGCGATTTCTCCAGAGTCAGCAGTTGAACGCAACGTATCTGATTCTCTGTGATCGTTGCACTGAGATTCGGCTGAGCTGAGAGCTGGGGCGGGGTTTTTCCGCCCAAAGCCGCGAAGTCACGAAGATCGATCTCTCGTTTTTCAGCCCACCCTTCGGGAAGGGCAAAGCCGGACATCCTTCATTTTTGCCCTAGCACTTCTCGTCCCAAGTAAGGTTGCAGCGCTTCTGGTATCTTGATGGTGCCATCGGGTTGTTGATAGTTCTCCAGAATCGCTGCCATCGTGCGCCCAATTGCCAATCCGGAACCGTTCAGCGTGTGGACAAATTGGGTTCCTTTTTTTCCAGCTTCTTTGAAACGAATGCTGCCGCGTCGCGCCTGAAAATCCATAAAATTGGAGCAGCTAGAAATCTCGCGGTATTTTCCCGCAGAAGGGAGCCATACCTCTAGGTCGTAGCACTTTGCTGCCCCAAACCCTAAATCCCCAGTGCATAACTCAATGACGCGATAAGGCAACTTCAATGCCTGCAAAATTGCCTCGGCATTTTGTACCAACGATTCATGCTCTGCGGCTGAGTTATTGGGATGGACAAGTTTTACCAACTCGACTTTATTAAACTGGTGCAGTCGAATTAGCCCCCGCGTATCTCGTCCGTAGCTACCCGCTTCCCGACGAAAACAGGGAGTATAGGCGCAGTGATAGATAGGCAGCTGCGACGCCTCTAAGATTTCATCCCGATAGAGATTCGTCACCGGCACTTCAGCAGTGGGAGCTAGCCACAAATCATCTTGAGCGCATTTGAAGCTTTCGTCGGCAAATTTGGGCAGCTGACTTGTGGCGGTGAGAGATTCGCTGTTGATTAGAAAGGGGGGAATGACTTCTACGTATCCAGCAGCGATTTGCTGGTCGAGCATGAAGCTAATTAAAGCTCTTTCTAAGGCAGCACCAGCACCAATTAGCGTGACAAAACGACTTTGTGCAACTTTAGCCGAGCGCTCAAAATTAAGAATTCCTAGTTGTTCGCCAATTTCCCAATGGGGAAGAATTTCGGAGTTTTGAGGCAAGTATTCATCCCCCCAGCGGCGGACTTCTACATTCTCTTCTTCACTTCTACCAATGGGGGTGGAGTCACTGGGTAAGTTAGGAAACGATAACAAGAGCGCTTCTAACTCGGCTTTCAGGGTTCTTTCCTGGGGTTCAAGTTCGGCAATCTGGTTTTTGATTTGGTTGCCTTCTTCCCGCAATGCTTGGATTTCTGAGCCGTTGGGATCGCTACCTGATTTAATTTTTTGACCGACTAATTTGCCGATTTCGTTCCCACGAGCTTGGAGCTGACTTCGCTTTGCTTCTAGTTCTCGTTGCTGCTGGTCGCGCTGCAAAATCGGCTGTAGGTCATATTGCCCGATCCCGCGACGATTCAGGCGCTCTTGTACACCTTCTGAATTTTCCCGTATCTGCTTGAGGTCTAGCACAGATTTTTTCCAGCTTTTTTTGCCAATTAATCAGAATACACTGCGATCGCGCGATCGCGATGATACAGCCGAGAGTCTGTATGCGCTCTCAGCCTTCTTTACTTGCTGATGCCGCAATTCGACCCTTTGCCTCCATTACTGTCGGTTGATGCGACTATACAACCACAAGGAAACAACAATCCCGGCAAAATGAGCGGTAATTGTATGTGTATTCGCCAGCACCACAAAAATATCTAAAGGTTGAATCAACCGATTAATAAATTGGGGATCGTAGATGGCTACCCCACCTTGAGCCTGAGCCAGCGACTTTGCCAGCAGAGTGCCGGTAATCGCTTCTGCGCCCAGAACTGCCAATAATAAGCCCCCTAAACTAACGAGTAATCCAAACCTTAAAACTTTAATCGTATCTGCCTTTTTCGGGCGGAGGTTGGGATTAGGATCTTTTAGCTGTATGCCCAAACGGGTGTAACGCCAAGCTTGATAAACACTGAAATACAGCACTAAAAGACCGCAAACTGCAAAAAAGATACTGCCACCCGTCCCTGGGCTAGCAGCGGCAGCGCCACTGGCACGCGGCTGGGCGGCGGGGATGGCAAACAAGAAAATTATGCTCGAAACAACGGCTAGGACTAACTGAACCCAGAAGCCAGCCCAGCCAGCGATCCGAAAAGAGCCAGCGATTCGCTGTAGAGCTGAAGGAACGGGAGATGAATCGAACTGTTCTCGCATAAATTGATTTTAAATCGGTTTAATTCCGGATTTATCTATAAACAGAGCGTTTTGTTGAACAAGTAATGCAATCCCAAATTTATACGGTAATCTTCCTAACCACCAGTTTGAGGCAATGGGGCAGCAAAATTCAAAGATGTTTAACCTCTGGAGAACTTTTAACCCAATGGAGCCGTCTTTCTTTCGAGAGCAGGCTTCTAATTTACTTGGCTTTGATGACGGCCTGCCATTTCCAGAGCAGCCCTCTCGAAGTGGAAGCAGCATGATGAAATTCCTGCAACCAAATCTCAGGAAGCATTTACTCTCCGTCGCTTATGCAGTTGCTTTGGTAGGTAGTTTGGCAGCCTATCAAAGGACGGTGATGCCGAAACCGCTTTCGGTAGCGCAAAAACATTGGGCAGCGATCGCTACGGAAAACCCGGAGCGAACAGTCACGCAATACAGTGACAATGCCATTTTAATGCGCTCCTATGGCGTTCTGGACGAAGTCTATCAGGGGAAATCCATCTACCCAGCCTGGGAAGAATTCTTCTCGAAGTACAAGATTCAAGATTTCCAGGTTGTTAGACAACAGCAACGCGATCGCGCTGTCGAAGCAGTCATCACGATCTATGCCAAGTCCAAGCACGGAACCCCTGTTGTTTTGTCGCTTTCCTACCAGGTGCAATTTGATAAGGATGGCAAAATCATCCGTGAAGTCTGGCAGGCCAACCCAGAATTGAGTGTCTAAAATTGATGGTATCGTTCTGTCATTTTGCCAGCTGACATCACGCGCTGCTTTTGATCGTTCGCGGTCTTAATACACCAGTGATAGCAGCCTTGTTTGGGGTGTGTTTTCTGATTGATAAAGGCATCGTTAGATTGGGGAAACCGATCCTAATCCAATTTATTTGGCTGGGAGTTCAGTGAATTATGCAGATGAAATTTGAGGATATTTATCAGTTTTTTCAAGACCCTCCTCCCACTTATCTCAACAAGGAACTAGCGGTGTGTTATGTCCTTTCAGTTTTGATGAGTGGAGAATCCTATGGAACGGAACTCATCGGGCGACTAGAGAGTGAATATCCTACCTATCGGCTTTCTGATACCGTCTTATACAGCGCCTTAAAATTTCTGGAAGACCAAGCCGCTATCACAGGGTATTGGAAAAAAGTGGAAGGGAGAGGAAGACCTCGTCGAATGTATCAAATTCGCCCAGAGTGTCTGGAACAGGCTCATGACCTAGCTCGCCTTTGGGATGAATACACAATGAGAGAATCTCAAGCCATCTGAGCCAATCCCAAAGAAGCTCTCTTGCGATAGGCTATAGGTTATAGGCGATCTTGTATCTCTTGGACAAGAGCCTATTTTCCATTGCCCTATCTAGAAATTCGTGAATACGACAATTCTCTTTTCAACATTTCTGCTAACACTGTTGTTAGCAGTCGGTCTATTTTTCTTTATTCGAGCCTCCGCTAAGGATCGAACGCAACAAGTGAAACTGATTGCGGAGCAACCAGAAGAATCAATTTTAATTCAATTGCAACAATATTTCGATCGGCGTGCTTACCGGATTGCGGCGGTGGATGCAAAGCAAAATCAAGTTACATTCCAAGGCTTTGTCCGCCCCAGCTGGTTTTTGGCAATTTTTCTGAGCTTATTAGCTTTTTGTGGCTTTCTTTGTTTGGCATTGGTTTTAGCAATCCTATTTCCCCAATTCGCTAAAATTTTCCTAGGTTTGGTTCTCCTTTCACCAGCCGCGGGCGTTTTTTACTGGAAAAAAGCTGGACGCAGCGAACAAGTTTCCCTGAAGGTGGAAACATTTGCAGGTGTCGAAAAAGAGACTAGAAGTTTAATAACTGTCATCGCCCATCGTGATGAATTGGCTCAATTGCAACAGGAACTGCAATTAAAGCCTTGCGAATGACAACTCTCTGGCTAAAAATCTTAAAAAATTCCAAAACCTGGTCAGTTTGTGAATCCAAAAGAATTTTAATTATGAGGAAAAATTCAAAATTCCTCCTATAAAACAATAGGGGCGGTTCGCGAACCGCCCCTATAACCGAGTTTTCACGTTTAATGCCTAAAACTTCAGCTGCTACGAACAGCGGCGAGGGTAGGCTTTTCCACAGGATTGTCGATTATCCTAAGGCTAGGAAACAGAAAATGATTTTCTTCAACATATTGGGCACCAAATAGCCCCTTTTCCGCCCAAAAGTACCGATCTGTGGTGTGTTCGTTCCGCTTCACGAGCAGCAAAGCAGGCGGAAGGATTCCTTCGGTTTGAATAAACTTTCGCGCGGCGGTGACTGGTTTATCTTCGCCACTTTCAATACTATACTGAGGGACATGCTCTAAAATTCTACGTCCTTCCTGGCGACGGCGACTTTTCCGCTTGCGTCTTCTAGCCAACCTCCTTACCTCCCCTTTAATTCTGACAGTTGTAATGATAGATACAAAAACCGTCGCAAGTATATCGGTTTGAGTTCAAAATATCAACCGCTTTTTACCGATTGATACAAACATTACAGCCCTCAGAAATTAAAATCGACAGCAGCAGAAGGGGCAATAGACGCTATATATGCAAGCTTGTCTAAACTTGAGCCTAGATATAGCGTATAAAGGGCTAGATTTATTCGACCTTGACAAAATTTAGCCAGTTTGGAAGCAGTTTTGTAACCAAACTATCATGAAAGCTCGCTAAAATTTTTGTAATAAAAAGAAACAAAAATGAGGTCTTTGCACGACCTTTGCCGCTTCAGCGCAATTGCGTGTCAGGATCGACGGAAGAAAACCCGATCCGATGAATGCAATTTTCCTCGCTGTCAAGTACCCAAGTATAAGCGAATGTGTCTATGTCTACCAGTTCAGAATTCATAACTTTGTGCCAATCACAAGTAGCACTATTAACTCAAGGACTGGAAGCTGCCTTGAGTGTTGTGTATTTAACGGAAGAACTGGTAGAGGGCGTCCCAACTAAGCTAAGGCCGGTTGTTGCTTACCCACAGACAGCGGTGGAATGGGAAACGGATGAGATTTCGGCTTTGGGATTTTCCGATCGACCGTTGGCATCCATTCCTCGGTTATTGTCAGCGGCATCTCCGGTTTCTCAGGAGTCCGATGCGGTTTCTGAGACGGGTTCAACGGAATCGGCGGCTGAAGTCGGGAAAGAAGAAACGATTGATGAATTGCAGGCAAAGGCGGGGACATCGCCCCTCCAGCGATCGCTCTTCGCCGATGCTGACTTGAGTAGCTCCTCGCGTCAAATTGTGGTGCCTTTGTTGCATGAAGGTGTGGTGATGGGGCTGCTGGTGACAGCTCGTGAAGATAGACCTTGGAACCAGCGGGAACGAACCGCGATTGAACGGATTGCCGATACACTGGCGAGCGCTTGTATTCTGGATCGGCGTTCCCAATGGTTTGAGCAACAGCTGAGTCAGCAGCGTCATCTTCAGGCTCAACAGCGCGATCTCATGGACGATCTGATACACCAGTTTCGCAATCCGATGACCGCCTTACGGACGTTTGGCAAGTTACTCCTCAGACGATTGGTACCTGGAGATGCGAACCGCGAAGTTGCCAACAGCATCGTGCGTGAAAGCGATCGCTTGCAAGAGTTGCTTCTACAGTTCGATCGGGCAGTGGATATGGACGAAGGAGAGTTAGTGCCTTTGTACGGGCAAATCGCGGATCGTGCTTACGATGCAGTTCCCGTGCCGATTGCCCCGTCCTGTCCGCTTCCCCGAAAAGGTGAAGATTTAGGAAATCTCTACTCTCCCTTGGGATTGGAGCCTCAGACAATTCCGACGAGAGCGCTGGCGTTGGAATCCTGCTCGGTGGCGAAAGTTTTGGAACCGCTAGTGGTGACATCCAGCGCGATCGCCCAAGAAAAAAATCTGGCTTTATTAGCAGAAATTCCTCCGAATTTGCCGCCAGTACAAGCCAATGCCAAAGTACTGCGCGAAGTGTTAAGCAATCTGATTGACAATGCTTTGAAATATACCCCGGCGGGTGGGCAAGTTTACATTCAGGCAGGAAATCGACGACATACTTCTCAAGGAGATTTTCAGGCGATCGCAATTAGCGATACTGGCCCTGGCATTCCCGTGCAAGATAAAGAGCATTTGTTTGAGCGACATTACCGAGGCGTCCAGGCAGAAACTGAGATTCCGGGGAGTGGATTGGGTTTAGCGATCGCGAGAGATTTAGTAGAACAAATGCAGGGCGAAATTGAAGTCATTAGCCCCGCCGAACGCAACTGGCTCGATCGCAGTATTCCCCACACTCAAGGACCCGGAACGACCTTTATTGTCTGGTTACTAACTGAAGCCTTAAAGGGCGAAGATGAAGTTTGATAAGTTGCTCTTACATTTATTTGTATTTGAGCTGGTAATGGGTAATCCGATTACTTATCTAGGGCGATCGGTCTGCATGGTATAGCAGTCATCAATGATTCGTGAAAACGAGATGCCCGACTTCTTGGAGAAGTCGGGCATCTGAACTGTTGGCATCTCACAACTCAAATAGGATTGCGATAAGACGCCATTTAGAATTAAAAACCCGGTTTCTTCTAGAAACCGGGTTTTGAAAATGCTTATTTCTTTGTGCCTATCTGCTTAGGAATGAAGCGATCGCTAGTCAAATAGAATTGCACGCTTCATTCTGCAAATATTACTGCTCTAGCACTAACTCATCATTTAACCGCAGATTCAGATCCGTATCCGGATCAATCGCAATCAGATCCACTCTATCCCGACCGAGGAACAGTCCGATGAGTCCACCAATTCCCAGACCGCCCAAGACTTCTTCGGTAGCGATCGCTTTGTCACCCGTCACAGCAGAAACCGCAGCAGCAGCAGCAGCACCTAATGCGGCATTCTTGAGGATCCCACCAACGCTAGTACCCTTGGTAACGGATTCGGTTTTGGTAATGGTTTGAGAAGTAGCATCGATAGCCACCCGTTGACCGTTCGTGAAAACCAGTTCCTTCGCCACAAACTGAGAGCCTCCCTGAGCCGGTTGCAGTTCACCGACCACTTGGCTTCCAGAGGGGATTAGCACCGTTCCATCAGATGTGGTGATATTTGCTGCCACCGTTAGCGTCAGCGGTGCCCTTTCGTCCTTTGTAACCAGAATTTTTTCTTTCTCGTACCTAACTGGAATAGTGGTTCCAGCCGGAATCGCGACTGTCGTGTCCTCTGGCGGTGTGTCGTTGAGAGAGACAATATAGGGCGAGTTAATTGCCGCTACTTGTCCAGAACTCACCAATGCCTGATAGATGAAAGCTGCTACCTCCGCTCTGGTGGCATTCCGAGTTGGATTCAGCGTCTGGAGAGTCGGATAGTTCACCACAATGCTCTTTTCTGTTGCCGCAGCAATGCTACTGCGAGCATAGGTAGAGATGGAAGAAGCATCGTTATACACTTGCAAATCAGCCGATACGGGATTGCTGGCAGTGTAATTCAAGCCATTCGCCAAGGAAACTAGAACTTGTTCGCGGGGAATATTTTGTGTAGGTCTAAAGACGTTACCGGGATAACCCGACAAAAATCCCATTTCGTAAGCTTCACGGATAGCCGAGTATGCCCAGTAGGTCGATGAAAGATCCACAAAATTAACAGCATTGCGGATTTTATTCTTGTTGAAGGCCTTACGAACCATCGCCGCGAATTGGGCACGAGTCACCGGATCGTTGGGTCGAAACGTACCATCGGGGAACCCGGCAATTACATCACGTTGTGCCAGTTCTTGAATAAAACTAGCAGCCCAGTAGCTTGAGGATACATCACTAAAATTGATAGCTTGAGCAACAGCTGGTGCCGGTGACATAATTGTTTCTACTAGGGGAGCCATCGAACCTGCCGACATTCCCAGCATTAGTAGTAAAGCTGTTCCAGATTTCAAGCGCTTTAAGTTAGACATTGAGAACTTCTCCACTTTTCGCATTCCTTTGATTATTTAGACCTAAGATTACCTGATAGGTTCCTAGAAATTTCAATCTCAACAAATTTATTTACTGCCGTGACAGATTATAGAGATATAGACAGTTTCAGCGGAAAGTTCTGGACTGCCTAAGAAGGAAAGACGCATATTTTGCAAAAATAGTTGCTTGTTGTAGAAAAAATTGGCTTCCGGAGCCTCTAGAAGCCGATCACAATATAGATTGGGAATGCAAAAAAAAGGCACGCTATGTGTAGCGTGCCCTAACTTGTGGAATGATGATGTCAAAATTCGGGTCTTTATCTATTAGTCTTAAAGCTAGTTCTGATGGTCAACCCACCGACGGTAGAGTTTTTGAATCGCTTTGAGGACAGGACTAGGGGCTGACTTCTGAGAGGCACTGTTGGGATCTAGAAGCTGTAATCGAGTCAGGAGTTTAGCTTCCTCAATCGCTACCTCGCCATCGCTATAAATTAAAGCGCTGAGGGCTTCGATGAGGCGCTGGTAATCGTCGGTGCTGGGGCGATCGCCTAAATAATCTTGCACCCAATTGTAGACCTCGCTTGGGCTTACAGCTACGAGTTCATACAACAAAGGCTGAATCTCTGGATCGTCAGCAATGCCCTTTTCCTTCGCCACTCGCTGAAGATATTGCCGTTCCTCTGACTGAATTTTGCCATCAATCCAAGCTGCGCCGATGAGAATTTTAACAAGCTGTTTAACACTAGAATTGGCTACCATTGGCTTTTCCCTTATTTCCCCTAACAGATTAATCCATCAACAGATTTCTGCAACCACAACTACCATAGAGGTTTAGCTATTTTTCTTCTGTAGCCGCACCATAAAGAATCCATCCATTTGATGCCGGTGGGGCCAGACTTCGATCCATCCAGCAGGGGTAGTATAAGCTGCCGCTGGTGAATTGGGGTTGGGGGGCAAAATCTGCCACTGGGGGTAACGCTCTAAAAAGGCGCGAACAACACCTTCATTCTCCAATGGATGCAAGGTACAAGTTGCATAAACCAGAATGCCATTCGGTTTAACCCAGGTAGCCAGTCGATCTAATAGTTCGCCTTGCAGAATTGAAAGTTCCTGAACTGTCTGTAGAGTTTGCCGCCAACGGGCGTCAGCATGACGATGTAGCGTCCCCAGTCCAGAGCAGGGGGCATCGAGTAATACCCTATCAGCTTGATTGATAAACTGGGGTAGGTTGCGGCTGTCCCCCTCCTGAATTTGAATCGAGTGCAAACTTAACCGTTTGGCATTTTCTTGCAGTTTCCGGAGACGGGAAGCAGTCTTGTCACACGCCCAAACAGTTCCCCGATCTTCGATCAATTCTGCGATGTGCGTTGTCTTTCCCCCTGGTGCTGCACAGGCATCGATGACGACTTCGCCCGGTTGGGGATCTAGCAGATAACTAACTAGCTGGGCACTACTATCTTGTACCGTCCACCAACCTTCGCTAAAACCAGGTAAATTTTGAATTGCGCCTGTGCCACCAGTTAGCCTCAAAGCTTGGGGTAGATGGGGGACGCGACTCACTGAGATACCCGCAGCTTGCAGTGCTGCCTCAACTTTCTCTATCTCAGCGCGAAGGGGATTTACCCGCAAGTCAATTGCTGGGGTTTGGTTCATCCATTCACACAGCTGTTCCGTTTCTTCTAAACCCAGACGTTCTAGCCATACCTCAATAATCCAGTCGGGATAGCTGTGTAAGATGCCTAATCGTTCAACTGGGTTTTTTGGCAGATGTAGCGGGTCAGATTCTAAGTTCTGAACTTCCCCTCCCCGGTTCCCCTGCTTTTTGCCTTCCGCTAGACGAATATACTGTCGCAATAGACCATTGACAAAGCCGGAAAGCCCAGAAAATCCGTTTTCTTTGGCTAATTGCACGGTAGTATTCACAGCTGCCGACACAGGGATTCGGTCTTGATAACGAAGTTGATATAAGCCTAGATGCAGAATTGCGCGGAGGTCTAGGGGTTGTTGGTGGGCTTTCTTTTTACCTAGATGGTCGATGAGTGCATCGAGCGATCGCTGTCTTCTCACACTCCCATAAACTAACTCTGTCACTAACCGTCGATCGGTAGCACTCAAGTCTGCTCGGCGCAGCAGTCGGTCGAGTGCCACGTCAGCAAAAGCGCCTTTACGGTGGACATCCCGAAGTGCCAGAAATGCTATTTGACGAGGATTTTGCATACTAAATAGTATGCGTTAGCAGATGCATTTGGAAGCATTGCTGTCTCAGTTTGACTCAGCAGTCTCTCTACGTCTTCATTGAAACAACGATTTACACGTTCTCTTCAACTGTCTGTGTCACTCTCTTAATTGTCCCAGCGACCGCCAGAAGGCTTCAGGAGACGCAGAAAACCCCTGTTAGCCTTCAAACCCCATTTTTTCTCAGACAGAACGTCTCTGCTTTTTCTGGAAACAACTCACAAGGGCTTGTTTCCACTTAATGTCACTCCAAGTATTGACACACCACCTCACCAGTTTTCTGCTGACGGCTTTCTACAGTAGAGAACGTAAGCAATTAGTCATTCATCCATCTCAGAAACAAAATGTACCGCATCCGTAAATCAGCTTTATTTTCTTTTGGCTTGTTATTAATAGTTTCGGGTATCAGTGCTTGTGACACTCAAGTTACAGATGCCGCACCCTCCTCAGAAACACCCAAACTCGTAACCGAATCATCAATTAAACCCTCGACCGAACCAACTCAACCCCAATCAAGCTTAGAAGTATCTTCTTCAGAAAAAACCGCTCAAACTAAACAAGCTGTTCAAAGCAGCTTCGAGCCGGTGAAAGCAACTCCAAAAAAGGTAAAAGTCTTTTTTCCTAAAAACCCCCAAAGCGGGCAAGATTTCACTTATGTTGAGCCAGTTTGGCGAACAACAAACAGTCCGAGTACAGCCCAGTTTGCCATTGAGCAATTAATCGCAGGGCCTACAAGTCAGGAAAAAGCTCGTGGTTTAATCGACCCTATTGAATTCAAGGGCAGTTCCAACTGCGGCAAAGATTTTACGATTTCCATCACGAATGGAATTGCTAAACTGAAATTCTGTAAGTCGGTAATTTCAGGAGGTACTGGAGATGATGCTCGTCAAAAATTCTCTATTAATACCACCCTTAAGCAATTTCCAACTGTCAACTCAGTTATTATTCTGGATAGAAACGGCAAATGCTTAAACGATCAAAGTGGCGAGAATACTTGCCTAAAGAAAGCCGAAAAACTGACAACTGAATCGGGGCTATCGATTGACGGACTTGGGTCAGTTAAAATTAACATGACTGTTGCTGAGGCATCAGGCGTTGCTGGGACTCCAATCGTGCCATCCCGGCAAAATCCCAATCGCGTCTGTGACTATTACAAGCCAGCAAATGGGCCTGAGGGTGTTACTTTCATGGTCACTCAAGGTCGTATCGCTACGGTAGAAGTTGAAACCAATAAAATTACCACTGTTCATGGTATCAAAGTTGACGATACAGAAAGCACGATTAAGTCTGCCTATCCCGGACAAATTCAGGTAAGTCGTCTTCTCAACAGCGAAAAAGGTAAAGCCTGGGTCGTTCAACCAAGCAGCTTTGCTAACAAAGACTTCCGTCTCGTTTTTGTCTCTCCGAATGGCGAGACTGTATCGCGCATGATTGCTGGTAAAGTTCCAGAAGTGAATTATGCAGAAGGCTGTCTTGATGTTCGCCCTGGGTGATAGGGTTTTAGTGTAAATTTGTTAACCCAGCTATCAAAACTAGCTGGGTTTCGCGTTTTAGTGGAAGGTGGGAGAGCGATCGCGCTTTTTCCCATCTGCCAAAAGTAAAGATTTAAGAAGTTGAACCGCGAAGATGCTGAAGATGCTAAGGACGCGAAGGAAGAGAAATAAAGAGCGATCGCGCTTTTTCCTTTCCCCATCTGCCCTCAATAATGAAGCAGGATAAGCGAGTCTATTTTTTATGGGACAGTCTGCTTGTTAAAGATTATCTAGTTGCTTTTTTAGGTCTTCCAATTCGTTATCAACTGCTGAATGAGATTTAGAGCTAGTATTTGAGTGAGCTGACGGTAGTTGTACCTGGGTTGTGGAAGAACCAGTCAGTTGTGCCTTCATCGCTGCTAATTCATCATCAACGTCGTTGCCAGATTCCAGCATGGCAAATTGCTCTTCTAAATTTTTGCCAGTTAGTTCTACCGTTACCAGAGAACGGGTTTCCACTTCCAAGTCTTTTTCTTCCATGCGCTCGAAGGCACCCATAGCGCTGCTGGTATTTAAACGTCCCACAGAACTTTGCAGCTGTTCCTGAGCTTTGGCAGCTTGTACCCGTGCCTTGAGCCTATCCTGTTGCTGTTTAGCTTCAGAAATTTTTTTTTCTAGGGCAATTAAGTTGCGATTGAGAGTTTCTACCTGAGCCTTTTGCCGATCCAAAGTGGTTTTCAGAGTGTCGGTGTTTGTTTTTGTGCGTACTAACGCTTCTCTAGCAAGATTTTCGTCGTCTAGTGGGCGATAAAAACACAACTGGAAGCGAGCCGCCAATTTTTGGGCTTCGTTGTACTGATGCTGAGTCTGTTTTTGAGCAGCAATGGCTGTGGCAACTTCCTGACGCAACTGCACCACGCCTTGTTGCATATCAATGATGGACTGCTCCAAAATTTTTTCTGGGTCTCTAGCCTTGTTAAGCGCGTCATTCAGATTTGCTCTGGCATTTAGGCTAATGCGCTCGAATAATCCCATGAGTTTCTTGCCTTTTAAGGAATATGAGAATTCACAAGCTCTGGTATCAGCTCAGATAGCGATCGCAGTCACATCTGGGTAGTAGAACTTACTCAAAATTAAACTAAGTCAATTATTAATGCTTCGTAATAATTACTGAAATCCTTATCACCTCTCTCAGTTTTTATGTAAAAGTAAGCTTTGAGCTATCTTGCTCAGATAGATGTTTTTAGTTAATAAACTGCCCTTAATTATGACTTCGGTGCGCCCTCACGATAAAGCCAAAGCCCTCAAACCTTCTAGTCGTCGCCCTGCTAAAGAACTCTGTAGCGAGTGCGGGCTATGCGACACCTACTATATTCACTATGTCAAGGAAGCGTGTGCATTTCTTAATCAGCAGATAGCGGAACTGGAAGAACAAATCCACGGAAGAAGCCGCAATCTAGATAATCCCGATGATTGGTACTTTGGGGTTAGTCAAGAGATGATGGCGGCGCGGAAAACTGAGCCAATTGAGGGGGCGCAGTGGACGGGAATTGTCAGCACCATTGCCATCGAAATGCTCAATCGCGGCATGGTTGAAGGTGTCGTCTGCGTCCAGAATACGAAGGAAGACAGATTTCAGCCAATGCCGATAATCGCTCGCACGCCAGAAGAAATTCTGGCAGCGCGGGTGAATAAGCCAACGCTGTCGCCTAATCTTTCGGTATTGGAGCAAATTGAGCAATCTGGGATGAAGCGGCTGTTGGTAATTGGCGTGGGTTGCCAAATTCAAGCATTACGAGCCGTTGAGAAGGAACTGGGATTAGAAAAGCTTTACGTTTTGGGTACGCCCTGTGTGGATAATGTTAACCGCGCCGGGTTGCAAAAATTCTTGGAAACCACTAGCCGTTCCCCGGATACAGTGGTGCATTACGAGTTTATGCAAGATTTCCGGGTTCACTTCAAGCACGAAGATGGCTCTACGGAAATGGTGCCTTTCTTTGGACTGAAGACAAACCAGTTAAAGGATGTTTTCGCTCCTTCTTGTATGAGCTGCTTTGATTATGTGAATTCTCTGGCAGATTTAGTCGTAGGCTACATGGGCGCACCCTTTGGCTGGCAGTGGATTGTGGTGCGGAATGACACTGGCAAAGAAATGCTGGATTTGGTGCAAGATCAGATAGACACGCAGCCAGTGATGTCCCACGGAAACCGCAAAGAAGCGGTACAACAAAGTATTCCCGCTTACGATAAAGGCGTTACTCTCCCGATGTGGGCGGCAAAGCTGATGGGAGTCGTGATTGAAAAAATTGGCCCCAAAGGTTTAGAGTATGCCCGTTTCTCAATTGATTCCCACTTCACCCGCAATTATTTGTATGTGAAGCGCAATCATCCGGAGAAGTTAGAGGCGCACGTACCAGAATATGCCAAGCGAATTGTCGGGCAGTATAAATTGCCGGAATCTTGAAGGTTTCGCGCCAAGACGCAAAAGCGCAAAGTTTTTCTTGGCGTCTTGGCGCGAAATTATTCTAAGCTGGCCCCACAGCTTCAATTGCGGCTTCTAGCGCGATCGCTACATGAGTCCAATGGGTTCCCCCTTGACAAAATACAACGTATGGCTCTCGTAGTGGTCCATCGGATGACAATTCAGAGGTGCTGCCTTCAATAAAGGTACCTCCAGCCATCACTAGCTGGCTCTCATATCCCGGCATATCACCGGGTATCGGATCGACATAGGAATCGATAGGCGAGTGCTGTTGAATGGCTTGACAAAAGGCAATCATCTTCTCACGCGAACCCAATTTGATGGCTTGAATCACGTCGCGGCGGGGTGCCATTGGTAAAGGATTCACTGCATAACCCAATTGATCGAAAACGTAAGCCGTCAGGTGATTCCCTTTCATGGCTTCCCCGACCATTTGTGGTGCGAGGAACAATCCTTGGAACATCAGGCGATGTTGATCGAAACTGGCACCACCACTACTGCCAATTCCTGGTGCCGTCAAACGACAGGCGGCGGCTTCTACTAAGTCTGCCCGCCCCGCAACATAGCCGCCAGCGGTTACGATAGTACCACCAGGATTTTTAATCAAAGAGCCAGCCATTAGATCGGCACCGACAGCGGTAGGTTCCTGTTCTTCAATAAATTCCCCATAACAATTATCGACAAAGCAAACTGTGTTGGGATTTTGTTGTTTGACCAGGAAAACAATTTTTTCGATGTCGGTAATGGAAAGACTGGGACGCCAGGAATAGCCGCAGGAACGCTGGATTAACACGAGACGAGTGCGATCGCTAACTCCTGTCGCCAGCGCTTGCCAATCAATAATTCCTTCTTCCGTAAGAGCCAATTCTTTGTAACTAACGCCAAAATCAAGTAAGGAGCCTTGGCCTTGCCCACGCAAACCAATAACTTCTTCTAGCGTGTCATAGGGGGCACCGACCACTGCCAGCATTTCATCTCCAGGACGAAGAACGCCAAATAAGGCACAGGCGATCGCATGAGTACCGGACACAAACTGCACTCGAACCGCAGCAGCTTCGGCACCCATCACGTCCGCAAATACCCGATCGTGCGTCTGACGCCCTAAATCATCGTGACCGTAGCCGGTGACACCAGCGAAATGGTGCGCCCCCACCCGATGGTGACGAAAGGCTTCCAGCACTCGTTTAAGATTTTGCTTGACTGTTGCGTCAATTGCGGAAAAAATCGGAAACAGTACCTTTTCTGCTTCCTGTAGCTGTTGAAAGCTGTTCATCAATACCTGGAGAAAGAGATTTCTTATTTATTTTAGATTTTGGAGCTTTTGGCAATGTAAAAATTTGCATTTCCAGTAAAAGCAGGGCAAACAAGCCGCCCTTACAAGACCAAGATCAAAATCCCAAATCCAATAGCAGGTTGGGCTGCACAATTTTTATCAAGGTTACTGCATGACTGTTGCGACCACAACTAAAGATCAAGAACAGGTGAGACAAGACTCGCCTCTCCGTC
Organism: Trichocoleus sp. DQ-U1; assembly: GCF_039961925.1. NCBI lineage: Bacteria > Bacillati > Cyanobacteriota > Cyanophyceae > Leptolyngbyales > Trichocoleusaceae > Trichocoleus > Trichocoleus sp. DQ-U1. Next base: position 78,197 of record NZ_JAMPKB010000014.1, read on the forward strand.
CTGATTGGGTCATTATTATCTACATGGCTGCGTTACACATCGCAGCGCTTTTCGCCCTATTTCCCAGTAACTTCAGTTGGGCTGCGGTTGGTGTCGCCGTCTTTTTCCACTGGGTAACGGGTGGCTTGGGAATTACGCTGGGATTTCATCGTCTGGTAACGCATCGTAGTTTCCAAACCCCTAAGTGGTTAGAATACTTCTTTGTTCTCTGCGGCACCCTTTCCTGCCAAGGAGGTCCGATTAACTGGATAGGCATACATCGCCTCCATCATTTGCACTCGGATGAAAACTTAGATCCTCATGATTCCAACAAAGGTTTTTGGTGGAGTCACATGGGCTGGATGCTTTATCAAAACCCTGCGGATACAGACATCCCTCGGGTTACTAAAGATATTTCTGGCGATCCGGTTTATCAGTTTTTACAAAAATATTTCATTCCCATTCAGGTTGTCTTAGGTTTAATTCTTTACGCCTTGGGCGGTTGGCCTTTTGTGGTTTGGGGAATTTTTGTTCGGATCGTTGCAGTGTTTCACTGCACTTGGTTTGTCAACAGTGCAACGCATAAATTTGGCTATCGCACTTACGAATCTGAGGATCGCTCGACTAATTGTTGGTGGGTGGCTTTACTCACCTATGGCGAAGGTTGGCACAACAACCACCATGCTTTTCAATATTCCGCTCGACATGGCTTAAAGTGGTGGGAAATTGACCTAACGTGGATGACCATTCAATTTCTTCAGTCGCTCGGTTTAGCCTCAAAGGTAAAACTGGTCGAAGAAAGTAAACAATAAACAGTAAAAAGGCAAAAGAAAGCGGAGAGAAGGATAAAGGATGAAGCAGTTTTTCCCTTCATCCTTCTCTCTTTTGCCTTTTTAGTTGTGTCCCTGCACGACGTGCTTAACGGTGGTAAAAGATTCTAAGCCAATCGGCCCTCGGCGATGTCCTTTTTGGTTAGACATTCCCAGAAATAAGGAGTCTCCGCCCTTGGGGTTACGCGAAAATCGGGGAGAAGAATTGAGATAGACTGAGGCACTATTAACGCCGAGAGCAAATTGGCGGCTTTCTTGATAGGATTCAGAAACTAGACAGTCGGCGTGACCGCTGCTGTATTGATTAATACAAATAATGGCTTCCTCGATACTCTCTACCAGTTTAAAAGCCACAATCTTATCAAGATAGGCTTGACTCCACTCTAATTCATCAGCTAGTTTCAAATCTGGAAATTGTGTCACCAAATCCCTATCTCCTCTGAGCTGAAACCCTTTTTCCTTTAGGCTGTTCCAAAGCATCGTCAGAGATGAAGGTTTGCAAGCCGGATGAATCAAAACCTTTTCAATCGCATTAACAGGGTCTGGCTCGCTTTGATGACTGTCTAAAATTGCGTTCCGAGCCATCTCTAAGCTACCCGTAGGCGACCAATAGAGGTAGCAGTTTCCCATCGCCGACTTCAAGACGGGTGCAGTTGAGAGCTGGATCACTTTTTGGACTAAACTAGGGCGACCATAGGGAATCACCAAATTAATGTATCGGTCTTGAATGACTAAATCCCGAATGGAAGCACCTTGCTCTGATGGTAGTAGCTCCAGACAACCCGGTGGCATACCTGCTCGTTCTAAGGCTGATTGTAAAACTTGGGCAATGACTGTATTCGAGTGACTGGCTTCACTTCCACCTCGGAGAATCAGGCTGTTGCCAGTTTTCAGACACATCCCGGCAGCGATCGCTCCTAGCTCCGGAAAGGCTTCGTAAATCAATGCAATGACTCCCAGCGGCATTAGCTGAGAGTAAGTTTGCGAGTGTTCTAGCTGATAAGTCGCGTTCATCACCCGCCGGATCGGATCGGACAACTCAGCTAACCGTTGCAAAATGTGGATGGTGGTTTGCAGCCGCTCAGGTGTCAGCTTCAGCCAATCTAAAATCAGCTCATGTGCTGCCATTTCGCGACTGGCTTCCAGATCCAGGGTGTTTGCTTCCAAAATATCGTCTAAGGATCTCTGAAGTGCCTGCGCCATCGCGGCGACAGCACGGCTGCGCTCTACTCCCTTGGTAGTTGCCAATTCCAGGGAAGCTTCATAAGCGCGACGAACAGCGTTCATTGGGTCGGGGGTCGGAGTAATATCGTTGATTGCCATTGGGCTAACGTCGGTGAGTCAGCCAGATGATCAGCGCTGGCACCAATAGCGCCAACACGCTCACCATCGCACACAGCACAATAATGATACCAGGAGGGGCGGGAGGTGAAATCTGAGCTAAGCAAAGCCCTGCGATCAGTACCACCGCAATGATTCCTAAGGAAACAGGTAGGTAGCTGTCCCCAAGCCCTGGATGAGCAGTACTCCAGCGATGACCCGTCCACCGCCACGATCGCTTGTAGGGATAGCTTGTAGACAGTTGTTCGATCGCATACCCACTCTCTTCAACCACGAAGATTTGCTGACAGCGATCGCAGCCAAACGCTTCTGTCAGCGTAATCGGTACTAAACGCCCTCTACGTCGGCATGGGCACGGGTAATCGTTATTTAAGTCAATCTTCTGATCTTTCTGAGATGGCACAAGCGCTATTTAAACAAAGATATGAAAGTGTTAACTTAAGATTTTCGGAACCGGGTTCGTCTGTTAGACTTTTTTTAGTTTGCACCTAGCAACCGCCTTTCTTCGGACTGGGTACTACTGAATGAATGCCTTTAAAGACACAGACAATCTAGGCGAATTTTAACACTGTAAACCTTTGCCTAGAAATGCTCCGACTTATAGATAATCAGATTTATCCTCTGTACCTCTGAAGACCTATGCCAGAAGAAAGGGCTACTTCTTATATGATTTTAACCATAAGAGCGGGTAACGCGATTCGAACGCGCGACATTCACCTTGGCAAGGTGACGCTCTACCACTGAGCTATACCCGCAAAACTTTATCTTTATCTAGATTCTCAAAATTTTTAGCATCTGTCAACTATCTTTTTTAATCATTTCATTAACCACCCGATGAAATTTGAAGTTGGCGAGAGTGGGAGCGCTTGGTGAAGCGATTTCTGCGGGGAGGCGAGGAAGGAATTCCTCTATCTGTATTTTGATGCTTTCCGGCTCCTCTTCCCTGAACTCACCCAGCTTCCGGACGCAACACCGTAGAATGAAGAAGTATGTAGTTAGTTGAATTAATTATTAATATGCCTGTTTTTGCGGCGATCGCAGTCTTGGCGCTTTTGATTGTGGTACATGAGCTGGGTCATTTCATGGCAGCTCGTCTTCAAGGAATTCACGTCAACCGCTTCTCCCTCGGCTTTGGACCGATCCTCTGGAAGTACCAGGGACCGGAAACCGAATATGCCATCCGGGCTTTTCCCTTAGGCGGATTTGTCGGTTTCCCTGATGATGACCCCGACAGTGATATTCCTCCAGAAGACCCCAATCTATTACGCAACCGACCCATTCTCGACAGAGCCATTGTCATTAGCGCTGGTGTCATCGCCAACTTGCTATTTGCTTACTTGCTGCTAGCGACTCAACTGGGTCTCGTAGGCGTTCAGGAATTTAATTATCAGCCTGGTGTCCTGGTTCCCCAAGTCGCCTCAGACGTAAGTTCTGCTGCACTCAAGGCTGGCATCAAAGCAGGAGACATTATTCTCTTAGCAGACGGTCAACCACTGAAAGCCTCTAAGGAAGCCATTCCAAAGCTTATGGAGGTCATTCAAAACAATCCCAACCAGCCGATCCCCCTGAGCGTTGAACGTCAAGGTCAAATCATTTCCCTGACCGTGACACCGCAACCCGGAAGCGATGGGAAAGGTCGAATCGGTGTCCAGCTAGCTCCTAGCGGCAAAGTAGTGCGTCGGCACCTCAAGAATCCTGTAGAAGTTTTGACCACTGCGGCTACAAAGTACCAAGAATTTGTCGTTTTAACGGCTCAGGGCTTTGTACAACTGATCAGTAACTTTGGCGAAACAGCAGATCAGGTTGCTGGGCCGGTTAAAATTGTCGAACTTGGTGCCAGTATTGCCAAGTCAGACGCGGCGAATCTGTTTCAGTTTGCTGCCTTGATCAGCATTAACCTTGCGATTATCAACATATTGCCGCTACCGGCTCTCGATGGTGGTCAGCTAGCTTTCTTATTGATTGAAGGCTTGCGGGGTAAACCGTTGCCGACTCAAATCCAAGATGGCATTATGCAAACTGGTTTGATGTTGCTTCTGGGTTTGGGAATTTTCTTGATTGTTCGAGACACTGCTAACCTGGAGTGGGTTCAAAAACTCTTGCAATGAACGCAGTTGTCTGTCGTTTTTAACAACGGATAACTGACCTGTACGGGCGCAGGGTCATGCGCCCCTACCAACTATGACAATTGACGATTTATGAACATTACCCGTACATGGTCAGTTAAGCAGCAGCGTGCTTTAGAGATTTTAATTCGCCTGAAGCGATTGTATCCAGATGCACCCTGTACGCTGAACTACGAGACGCCGGTACAGTTGTTGGTCGCAACCATTCTCTCCGCTCAATGTACCGATGAACGGGTGAATCAAGTAACTCCCGCATTATTTGCTCGGTTTCCTGACGCCCCAGCTTTGGCAAACGCTGATATTGCTGAGTTAGAAACTCTGATCCGTTCAACCGGCTTTTATCGCAATAAAGCTAAAAATATTCAAGGTGCCTGCCGTCTCATTGGGGAGAAATTTAAAGGACAGGTACCAAAACGAATGGAATTGTTGCTGGAATTACCAGGAGTAGCGCGAAAGACGGCGAATGTCGTTCTGGCTCATGCTTACGGCATCAATCAAGGCGTGACGGTGGATACTCATGTGAAGCGCCTCAGCCACCGATTGGGTTTGACAGAATATACAGACCCAGTGCGGATAGAGCGAGATTTAATGAGACTATTGCCCCTAGAGGATTGGGAAAACTGGTCAATTCGGTTGGTCTATCATGGTCGGGCAATTTGTAAAGCCAAAAATCCGGTGTGCCATGCTTGTGTTCTTGCGGATTCGTGTCCTTCTGCCAATTTGTCGCCGTCGGATTCTGTAAATATTAGCCTCGCCACATCCCCTCAAATTGTGGAAGCTTCTAATTGATACCATCCGCTAGAATGGAGAATGGTGTCTTTATTGCTGGAACAAAGTAGGATAATTCATGGCTAAAAAGAGCATGATTGAGCGGGAGAAAAAACGCCAGAAGCTGGTAGATAAGTATGCCGCTAAGCGTGAAACGTTGCAGGAAGCATTTGAGAATGCAACAACCCAACAACAGAAGCTGACGATTCATCGGCAGATACAGCAACTGCCGCGCAACAGTGCGCCCACACGACTGCGGAATCGCTGCTGGGTGACTGGGCGTCCTAGAGGCGTATACCGAGATTTTGGTCTGTCTCGCAACGTTATGCGGGAATGGGCACACCAAGGCCTGTTGCCGGGAGTCGTCAAGTCTAGCTGGTAGTCTTTAGTCTTTAGTCTTTAGTCTTTAGTTGATTGCGTTTGACCAATGACTATTGACTATTGACTATTGACCGCAACAGCGGTCGATGCCAAGACTGTCTAAGAGCAATTCACTGACCGCATTCGCGATCGCAAACTCGCTATAAAAACTTCTGGAAAAATCAAACGCCTGCATCTCTGTCAGAATGGCAATCACCAAGGAACCCAGGTCGTTTTCCCCTTCCATCCGCTGGCGGACATAAATCTGGGAAGCTCGTTGGGCAATCTCTTGATTGACAGCCTCTGGAATAAACTCTTCATCGAGCCACTTGTGTAATGCGCTTTGCAGCCATTTGCCTTCCTGTTGAGGATTTTCGGCTGGTGGTAAGGTGATCGGTGGGATAGGTTGAGACATTTTCACGTATCAGCTTTTCGCTTCTCAGCTTTTAAATTTCAGACGCCGACTCAATGATTCTAAAAGTTGGGGCAGTATTTTAGATATTAAGGTGGTTCTATCTCATCAGGACATCTATGCAGCCATTTGTGGCTGTTAGAGATATACATAGATCGGATAATACGTCATTAACCCGCTTGGATTGAGTGCATGGAGTTTGATATTCCCACCATTATTCAGGGGTATGCCCAAGGCTACTTCCTGATGGCGGATGACGACAATGGCTTGGGATGGTATTCCAGCCGTCAGAGAACACTCGTTCCCCTCGATGGGCAGTTTCGCTACCCGAAGTCACTGCGGCGTGTTCTCAACCAAGAACGCTTTACTGTTGCTGTCAATCGGGATTTCCAGGGTGTAGTGGCTGGGTGTGCGGATCGAGAAACAACGTGGATTTCCCCAGAACTACAAGAGATTTATTTGGCACTCTATGAAGAGGGTTGGGCTTATAGCTTCGAGACTTGGCAGGGAGAGGAACTGGCTGGAGGAATTTTAGGACTTGTCATCGGGGGTGCGTTTATTGGGGAATCTATGTTCTACCGGATTCCAGAGGGGTCAAAGGTGGCGATGGTGAAGTTGGTGGAAAGATTGCGATCGCGCAATTTTGCTTTCTTTGACGCTCAAATGATGAACCCCCATTTAGAGCGCTTTGGTGCTTACATCATTGACGATCCACAATATCAAGTCTTGTTACGGAAAGCGTTGCAGCGTCGGTGTTCTTTAGTATAGCCGCAGGCAGCGGGTGACTCCTACTGAGCAAACTCTTCTCGAATCATGAACAGGCTAAAACTTGTTAAAGACTTGAAATTCTGGTTGTTAGCGATCGCGGCAGGCTTAATTACGATTCATCTTACTTTGACTTGGAGGAGTGGCAATACTGAACTGCTGAGTACAAGTTTCTTATTTTGGGCTGCGGTATCATCCCTGCTTTGGCAGAAACGGGACGGATTAGAGCTGAAAAGCGACGATTTTTCTAGTATTGTTGGGTTCGCACTGATTAGTTTGGTTCTTTTTAAAAGTCTTTACCCCGGCTATGGTTTTACCCTTCACGTTACACCTTTGATTTCAATGCTGGGCTTGGGTTTAATTGCCTCTGGGGTTAAAGGATTAAAGCAGTATTGGCGGGAATTGCTGCTACTGGCTTTTTTCGTCTTAAATCAAGAATTAATATTGAAATTTTTTAATGTATCTTTATTAACCGCTAAACTTACATTTATTTTTCTTTGGTTTTTAGGATTCCCCGTCGTGCAGCAAGGGGAGATTTTAAGTTTGCCAACTGGGTCTGTACAAATTGGCGGAGCTTGTGCCGGTGTAGGTACTATCCTTCAGCTATTGGGGTTAGCTTTAGTTGTTTTACTCATTTTTCCAACTAAATTAAAGGAAAAGATTTTATTACCATTCGTTGCTGTCATCGTAGCCTTTACGCTAAATGGGATACGGGTGGCTTTGATGACGGTTTTGGCAGGGTTATCAAATAAAGAAGCTTTTGAATATTGGCATCTTGGTGATGGTTCTGTAATCTTTTCTATGATTTCTGTATTTATTTTCGGATTAATTTGTCGATTTTGGCTGTTAAAAGCAGGTAGCGAGAAGGAGAATTCTGTAGAATTTTAATTGCAGCTATAGCAGTCCTGTAATGATGTGTGAAAGCAAGATCCCCGACAACTCTTACGAAGTCGGGGATCGGAAAGATTGGAATCCCAAAACTAAAACAGGATCGCTATATTTTTGGCTGCTGAAGCTTAATGTAGCGGTAAAAAAGTGAACTGGGATTAATTTCGAGGCGGAGTGCTTTTCAAACCCTTCAACCGCTTCCAGGCAAAGTACATCCCCAGCATGAGAACAGCTAAAATGTTGCCTAAGATTTGGCTGGGTTCGGGTACTGGATCAGGGGCTGAGGATTGAGTAGATGGCTGTGCTGGGCTAGATAGCGGCTGGCTGTTCGCTGCTGATGGTGCTGATGGTGCTGACGGCATTTTGCTAGCCGTAGGTTTGCTAGCTACTAACGCTTTGCTAGGTGGTGGCGCTTGGCTGACTGGCGGCACGTTACCGTTTTGACTAGACCTTGCTTCGGCGTTCATACCCTCTGGCGTTTCTACTGGCACTTGCACCTGCTGAGTTTTCTTGGAATCGACTCGCACTTCTTCCGTGACAGCGACAAAAGAGGTGTATTGCGACAACAAGCGATAAGCTAGCGCGGTATCTGTAACAGCTTTGACATTATTTGAGGTTGCTCCGCCATACATTTCATTCATCAAATCTTTAATCCGGGCGCGTCCCCAAAGTTGAGCGATCGCGCTATTGCCACCGCCATCAAATTCAATCGGTAACTTCTTCTCATAGCGTTTACCACCGGCGACGATTCCAGTAATTCGCAAAGTTCCTTTAGCGCGATCGCCTTTGCGTCCAAACAACACCAAAGGCTGATTGGCAAACAAATCAGGGGGTTTGATCGGATAGATTTGCGGTGCTTTTCCACTCCCTTCCCAGTTCACTTCGATATTCGTAAGTACGGGATTATTGATCTGTTGGGAGAACTTTTCGACGACTTTTTGGGCGGATTCTCTAGGGGGAACGACTTCTGAAGTGCCCCGTCCTTCCTCTGCCAAACGATCGATCAAGAAGCGGTTCACTGAAGGGCCAACACCGAAACTATAAAGCCGATTTCCCGGCTTCAGCCGCTTTTTAATTTCTGCGATCGCTTGCTGGTCTTGATCGATCAAACCGTCAGTAATCAAGACAATACTCCGCAGGCGTCCTTCTGGCGCGGCGGGGAAATTCAACACAGTTTGAATGCCATTAAATAACTCGGTGCCACCGTTAGCATCTAGGCGATTGATATAATTTAGGGCTTTCTCACGGTTTTGCGGCGTATTCGGTAAAGGTATAGGAGATAGCTGCGTCGCGCTATCGGAAAAATCAACAACATTAAAGGTATCGCCGGGGTTGAGTCCATTGATAAACCGGCGCATCAGTTCCTTTGATTGCTCAATTGGCGGTCCACTTTGAGAGCCAGAAGTATCCATGAGAAATACCACATCTTTGGGTACAATCTCATTACTTTGATATTCTCCGGCTGGAATTAAATAGGTGGCAAAGTGACCGCCGCGTTCATCCGCCTCTGATAATACTGTGGACTGGGTTTGGGCACTCGATACCTGATAACGTAAAATCAGGTCTTTATTCGGAATTGCGTTTTCCTTGCTCAATTCAACCCGCATGATGCGACCATCTTGAGTGGTACGGATTTGATGAGAAGGCGATCGCACTTCTTTGACTGGCACCCCGGCTTCTATTTCTACTGTTACGCCAATATCTTGCCCAGAACGGCTTCCGGCTGGTAAAGTCGGCGGATTTATCTGCGAAGTGTCGGTAACTGAGTTTGTATTGCTGTTGCTATTCGTTGAAGTTCCTGAGATATAGCGTGGCCCTACCACCATAGGAAAGACAAATTCATAGCTACCTTTTTCAAACTTCAGGCTTTCACTGTAGCGAATTGTGACATCGATTTTTTCGCCTGGTTTGATGTTAGCCAAGGACTGAGTAAAAATATTGTCTCGTTCTTGGTCTAATAAGGCAGCAGTTTTTCCTTCTTGTTTGGCTTGTTCGTAAATTTGCTTTGCTTCTTCGCGTTTTTTGATAACGCCTCGGATGATGCGATTGCCTACTTTTATTTCCATGTCATCCACTGCCGCTTCATCGGGGAGTGGAAATTTATAGACCGCTTCTAAGGGATTGTTAAAGGGATTTTCAAAGGTCTGCGTTACCTCCACCCGCGACACATTCCCTGTGACTTTCGCCACAACTTCCGTATGTTTCAACGGAAACACTCGCTCCTGTCCATCCACAATCGCGAATAAGCTGCCTTCCGTCAGAGATGCTTGCCTCTCAACTTCCTGAGTCACCATCTCTACCACAGGCGAAGCTAAGTACCGCACTCCCGCATATCCAAACAATAGGAAGGCACCGGCTATCAGCCATTTTTTCTTAGAATTACGTTTAGTAGTTGGGAGCGATCGCCCATTCAAATCTTGCAATACTTCATCTGCTGATTGATAGCGCCGCTTCGTACCTGTTTGCAGCATTTTGTCGAGAATGCTACCGAACTGTTTACTGACTGGCGTCTTCAAGAAATCCCGCCAAACCCAGGTATCTTCACTCGTATCGCTTAGATCGAAAGGAGCGATTTGGGTAAGCAAGTGGATACAGGTAACACCCAAACTATACACATCGCTGGCAAAAATCGCTTTCCCTTTTACTTGTTCGGGAGCCGTATACGCAGCAGAACCGATGACCGTTCCGGTTTTGCCTAGCATCGTCTCAGTCGCATACTTTGCTGCGCCAAAATCGACTAACACGAGTTTGCCATCTCGACGGTTGCGAATGATGTTTTCGGGTTTAATATCCCGGTGAATTATCTGCTGACTGTGGACAAATTGCAACACTGGCAGCAAACTTTGCAGGAGTTGCCGAATTTCTACTTCTTTAAACGGCCCTTTTTGGGCTAATTCTTGAGCTAAGTTTTCTCCATCGATAAACTGTTGCACTAAATACTGATGGTCATCTTGCTCAAAATATGCCAGCAGTTCGGGAATTTGATGATGTTTCCCAACAACCTCTAAGCGAGTTGCCTCTTGACGGAATAACTCTGCTGCTTTTTGGCGATTATTAGTTCCTTGTTGTTGAGGAAAAAACTGTTTAATGACACAGCGCGGTTCCGATGGCTGGGATATATCCACAGCCAGGAAAGTTCTCCCCATACCTCCTTGACCAATCGGTTTAATCGCACGATAGCGATCGCTTAGCAGTAATTGCGATCCGCAACTTTCGCAGATTGCGGCATTTCCAGGATTTTCTGGCTGCTTACAATTAGGATTCAGGCAATAACACCGACGTCGATCGTGAGCTGTGCTTTTTTGAGGCGGGAAGGTCGTCATAGCAGCCCTTTTTCAAAACCGTTCACGCCATTCTAGCCATTTCATTTCTAAAATTAATATGAAGAATCGGCTAGAAACGCTCTCAGCGCAAGGTTTCGAGCTTTGTAGGAAGATAAACTTCTCCAAGTAGTACGGCAGAAGTTGCGCCGGTAACTTGGGGAAGATTGCCAGGGATGCCTAACTGACGCCAATATGCTAAAACAGCGAAAGCGATCGCTTCTTTGAAATCAGCATTCACACCTGCTTCATCCGTTGTCAACACTGGCACGGGTTGCAAAGTCGCTTGTAGGCGCTCTTTTAAGTAGAGGTTGCGGCTACCACCGCCACACAATAACACCTCGTCAGGCATCTGCGGCAGGAAAGTGCGGTAGCTATGAACAATTGACGCAGCAGTGAGTTCAGTCAGCGTTGCCAGCAGATCAGCGCTACTCAACTCATAAGCAGAGGCATCTGCGATACACTGCCGGAGATAGGTGTAGCTAAATAGCTCTCGACCCGTTGATTTGGGCGGTTGCTGCTGGAAGTAATCTTGCTGGAGCCATTGCTCTACTAAATCGTGGCAGATTGTGCCTGCTGCCGCCCAAGCTCCATCTTGATCGTAGGTTTTGGCTCCATTCGTTAAATACTGCACCGCCAGGTCTAGAAGCGCATTTCCCGGCCCGGTGTCCCAGCCTCGAATATTTTCTAGCCAGCTGCCCCGACGCGCCGGTAGGTAAGTGACATTCCCGATACCGCCAATATTTTGGACACATCGGTACTTGTCAGGGTGGCTCAATAAATAAGCATCTACTGCTGGCACCATAGGCGCACCTTGTCCACCAGCGGCAATATCCGCCGCCCGGAAATTACTCACTGTGGGAATGCCCGTCAGGTGGGCAATCAAGGCACCCCGACCTAATTGCAGGCTGTAACCTAAAGGAGTGCTGAGGACGGATGACTGAGGACTGAGTGAAGGGTCGAGGACTGAGGACTGAGGACTGAGTGAAGGATTGAGGATAAAAGATGAAGTCTCTTCTTTTCCCTGTCTCCCCTGCTCTGTGGGCGGGCGATGAAAAACAGTTTGTCCGTGAGAGCCAATTAACTCGGCTGGGGGGTTGCCATTTTGAATGTTTTGGGCTGCTTGAGCGAAGGTGGAAGCGATCGCATCATCTAATTGGGCAAATTCTTCCATTGACAAGGATGACCCGCCACAAACCTCTAGAATTTGCTTTGAGAGCGCATCTGGATAAGGATAGGTGGCTCCTGCTAGCAGAGTTACTTTTATATCTAAGTCTTTACCAGAAATTTCTACTAAAGCGGCGTCAATACCATCTACCGACGTGCCGCTAATTAAACCAATTACACGCATAATTCAGAGAAATTAAAAATTATAAGGTACGGAAATCGCACAGATGGCAGAAGAACACGCTGAACGCTTGGCAGAACGGTTAAGAGCAATGGCATCAACCCTCGATGAATTAGTGTGAGATCGGAACCCGGTTTTCTGGCTTGGGTCTTACATCAAATTCAGCGGGTCAACGTCTATTGTCAAGCTGACTGAGGACGGGCAGAGGAGGCGTAACTCGTTGAAATCTGGTAATTCTGGCAGCGAATCAGGTGCAAACTTGAGCATAATCTGCCATCGATATCGATTTGCTACCCGTAAGATACTCGCCGGTGCTGGCCCTAACACCTCATACATCGGGGTGTTGGGATGAGCATCTGAACTGCTATCCCCCTGGGGTGTATTGGAAGCTAGCCCCGCAGCTAGCATCTCGGCAGTTTCCTGAACTTCTGCGGCATCGGTGCTGCTTAGCCGCAACAAAATAAGACGCCCGTAGGGGGGATAATTCAGCGCCTCTCGTTGTTCTAACTCTGTCTCAATGAAAGATTGATACTGGTGACGCCGTACTGCTTGAATAACGGCGTGTTCCGGGGAGTAAGTTTGAATAATCACTTGACCGGGATCGTTGCCTCGACCGGCACGACCCGCAACCTGAGTTAGGGTTTGAAAGGCTCGCTCGGATGCCCGATAGTCGGGTAGATGCAGCAACCCATCCGCAGCAACCACTCCCACTAGTGTCACTTGGGATATATCTAGCCCTTTGGTGAGCATTTGAGTCCCAATTAATAAGTCGGCTTCTCCGTTGGTAAAGCGTGTCAGTAGCGTGCGATGAGCGCCTTTGGTGCGGGTGGTGTCGCTATCAAACCGGATATAGCGCAACTGAGGGAACTGTTGGGCTAGTTCTTGGGCGACTCGCTGGGTGCCACTGCCAAAAAATTTCAGGTATGGGGAACCGCATTCGGGACAAGATTGAGGATGCGATCGCACAAAATTACAGTAATGACACCTCAATAATTCAGCGGCTTCTTCATGGGTGTGGTGATACGACAGCGAAACATCGCAGTGAGGACACTCAATCACATACCCACAGCTGCGACAAGAAACAAAGGTGCTATGTCCCCGCCGATGAATAAATAAAATTCCCTGTTTCCCCTCATCTTGCAGCTGCTGCAAGCCTTCCTGAAGCGACCGACTAAAAATTGAGCGATTCCCTTGCTGCAACTCTTGGCGCATATCCACCACTTCTACCGGCGGTAGCGGGCGAGATTGGATGCGTTCAGGCAATGAGAGGTAATGGGTAAGCGCGTTTTGAGTTGGAGAGACGCGATTCATCGCGTCTGAGTTTTGAGTTGAATCGGTTAACTCCGGACTCGTAATGTTTAGCCAGGTTTCTAGGGAAGGGGTGGCGGAACCTAAGACGAGGGGGCAGTTTTCCAACTCAGCCCGCCAAGTCGCGACGGTGCGGGCGTGATAGGTGGGTGCGGGTTGGTCTTGCTTGAAACTAGAGTCGTGTTCCTCATCCAACACGATTAGCCCCAGACGTGGCAGTGGGGCAAAGATAGCTGAACGGGTGCCAATCACGACTTGAGCTGCACCCGCCAGCATTTGCCGCCAAGTGTCGTAGCGTTCGCCATCGGAAAGGGCGCTGTGATAGACGCAGACTTTGTTGCCAAAACGGGCGCGGAATCGGTCGGTGAGTTGGGGGGTAAGACCAATTTCTGGGACGAGGACGAGGGCGGATTGTCCCCGTTCTAAGATGGGGGCGATCGCTTGTAAATACACCTCTGTCTTCCCGGAACCCGTGACTCCGTGCAACAGCACCTTCGCAAAACCGGATAAAGACGCGATCGCTTCTAGCGCCTCAGATTGAGCCGGTGTTAATGCTTTCGGTTGATCCCCAGCCAAGAGCGGTTCTGCGGAAGTCCGCAACATCTCCCGTTCTTGAATAACCACGCAGCCTTTTTGCTCCAGCGTCTTGATGGTGGATGAACTGGCGTTGCAGATTTGCAGCAACTCCGTCAACAACAAATCGCCGCCGCGCCGCCGCAGCACTTCCAAAATTTCCCGTTGGCGCTGCGTCAAGTCGAGGGGAAAAACATCAGCAACCAGCGTCACAGCCTTCTGCAACTTCGGTCGCTGGGTTCTGGGCGGTTCCAGGTAACTTTCGACTAACTTCGCCCGCAGTAACTCCCGGATGGCTCGATACGCTCCTCTAACTTGACGCTGGAGGTAAACGAAGCTGTAGTCTCCAGAGGGTTGAGCTTGCAGAAGTTCCAGAATCTTACAGGCAGTTGGACTCAGGTAATTAGCATTTCCCGCTTGTCCGACTTGTCTCCCCTCTCCTTCTCCTTGGGCAAGGCGGAGGCGACGCTGCGATCGCCCCAGTAATCCCGGCGGTAGCGCGACTCGAATTACCTGAATCAGCTGGGTGTAGTAGTATTGGGCGACTTGGTTCAGCAGTTGCCAGTAGGTCGGCGGGAAAAACCCAGCACTGACCACATCCTCCACATCCCGAATTTTGGCTGGGTTCAAATCTGGCGGCGGTGCATCGCAAATCCGAATCGCGATCGCTCCCAAAACTTGCGCCCCAAACGGTACGCTCAGAATATCCCCCGGCTGCACTTGCAACTGGGCAGGCAACCGATAGGTATACAACCGCTTCTGCGCTTCTGCTTCTGGACAATCCACCAGCACTTCTATCCATCGATTCTGTCCAGAATCAGACTGGTCGTAGGATGCTCTACTCTCCAGCACAATGCCCGAACGCCCGACATTGGGATTTAACGACATATTCCCCCTCTCCCTTGGCAGCCGGATACTACAGCCAGCTTTCCAGACCGCCATGCTTGTCGCTTACTGTAGACCTGTTAATTTTAGCTGGCTGTAGACGCTTGAGAGACTTGAAATTCAACAACATCCGAGGTCGCAACCAAGAGAATAGAAGTTAGGATACAAATGTCTCGCTTGGATGCTTGTATGTGAGTATACTTGCTATCCTCTATCTATTGTGCAGAGCGCGGATGCCTACTTTCTCCCTATCGATAGAGAGGAAAGCTCACAAGTATATGAGATCCTGTGTGAATAGCATGGGAAATTTAAAAAACTTTAAACTTTCCTTAATTAGGAGCCAGAAAAAATGGAAAGAAACCCCAGACTTGGCATTGATTTAAGTTTAATTTAATTGAAATTTATCTACGGCATCACAGCTGACGGCAAGCTTCTAATAGACTAGGGCATCACCTTCATGTTTCCTGATTTTTTCTTAAGACGCATACCCAATCTAAAGCGCTTCTAGATTCTGGAATCGAGAAATGTAATCAGGAAAACAATCAAAAAACTATTTTCTGGTAGCCTTAAAAAGCTATTTGTAAATTGAAAGGTTGAATAAATTTTGAGTGTTCCAAAGCGGGTACCCGATCTGGTGTTGCCACGAGCGGATAAATGAAGCTCAAAATTAGCAAAGAATGCAGACAGTAAAAATAAAGTTGACCCTTGAGTCTATGCTCGTAGAGCCTGTCTTCAGTCCGTCATGGATATGTACAAAGAGAGCATCCGTTCCCATCAACTCGCTTTATCCAATACCGACTCAGACCTTGCTATGAATATTGCTGACTTGAACCGAAGCGACGTGGAATCTACATCCGATCGGGATTTTGTAGATATTACCGACCAGCAAATGGAAGAAACCACTGAAATAGAAATCGTCAGTGTTGAAGATGAAATTTCAGACGAAATTGATAAATTAGCCGGTGGTCGCCCCTCTGAATACCGAAAAACTGTCTCCGATGATACTGTAGGAGCGTTTTTTAAGGAGATGGCACGCTATCCCCTTCTGAAACCAGATGAAGAAGTCGAGTTAGCCCATCGCGTCCAATATTTAGTCAAGATAGAAGCGCTCCAAGAAAAATTACAAAAAGAGTTGGATCGCGCTCCCACGAAAGCAGAACTGGCAGCAGCAGATGGGCTTTCGGAACGGCAGATGGAACATCAACTGTATCGCGGACGGGTGGCGAAACGGAAGATGATTCGCTCGAACCTGAGATTAGTTGTTTCTATTGCTAAACGATATTTGAACCGAGGTGTTCAATTCCTCGATTTAATTCAGGAAGGGGCGCTGGGATTAAATCGCGCTACAGAAAAGTTTGATCCCGACAAAGGTTATAAGTTTTCTACCTATGCCTATTGGTGGATTCGGCAAGCAATCACGCGGACAATCGCTAACGATGCCCGCACGATTCGATTGCCGATTCACATTGTCGAGAAGTTAAATAAGCTCAAAAAAGCGCAGCGAGAACTCAAGCAAGAACTGCATCGCAAT
Source organism: Trichocoleus sp. DQ-U1 (assembly GCF_039961925.1). NCBI lineage: Bacteria > Bacillati > Cyanobacteriota > Cyanophyceae > Leptolyngbyales > Trichocoleusaceae > Trichocoleus > Trichocoleus sp. DQ-U1. The sequence goes on from NZ_JAMPKB010000014.1 coordinate 94,631, forward strand.
CCGACAGAAGAGGAACTGGCGCAATCTTTAGATATTGAGGCTTCGCAGTTGCGTCAGTTGTTGCAGCTTAGAAGGCGATCGCTTTCTCTCAACCATCGCATCGGGAAGGGAGAAGAGACGGAACTGATGGATCTGCTCGAAGATGGTGATAATCAATCTCCTGAAGAGCAGATGAGCGAAGCCATGATGCGCCAGGAAATTTGGGAAGTGTTAGGCGACGTTCTCACCGATCGGGAAAAAGATGTTATCTCTCTGCGGTATGGTTTAACCAGCAGCGAACCCTACACGTTAGAAGAAGTGGGCTGTCTATTTAATTTGTCCCGCGAACGAGTGCGTCAAATTCAAAGTAAAGCGATGCGGAAACTGCGGCGTCCCCAGGTTGCCAAACGCTTGAAAGGATGGCTCACCTAAAAGTTGTTGGCGATCGGTAATTAGTCATTCGTTTTATGATTAACCAAACGATCGCTGACTGATGACGAATGACTACTGAATTGATTTTACGTCCAGCAGAGCCTGGAGATGCGTCGGTGCTATTTGGGCTAATTAAAGCACTCGCAGAGTATGAGAAACTCTCTGACGCTGTCACAGGCAATACGGACGCCCTGAAAGAGCATCTGTTCGGTTCTAAGCCTTATGTAGAGGCAATTCTAGCAGAATATGCGGGGCAAGCCGTGGGGTTTGCCCTGTTTTTTCATAACTATTCCACCTTTCTCACTAAGCCGGGAATTTATCTGGAAGACTTGTTTGTACTCCCAGAATATCGGCGTCAGGGGATCGGGAAGGCGCTTCTCACCCACCTCGCTCAGTTGGCTGTATCTCGCGGCTGTGGGAGATTGGAGTGGAGCGTTTTAGATTGGAACGAACCGGCGATCGCATTTTACGAACGCATGGGTGCTGACGTTTTGCCCGACTGGCGGATTTGCCGCGTTACGGGCGATTCTCTCATGAGTATGGCTGCACTAACCCCTTCTGCCAGTGACGTAGGCAGCCGTTAGAGGGTGCTGGGGCGATTCAAAAATCTGCTCAACCGAACCGGATTCGATCAATTGTCCAGCGCCATCCTGAACCCAAAACAGCGCTACATCATCCGCAATCCGCTTTGCCTGTGCCAGATTGTGAGTAACGACGAGGACTGTATATTTGCCGCGCAGATTGACGATTAAATCTTCGACGACTTCACTAGAAAGCGGATCGAGGGCACTGCAAGGCTCATCCATTAGGAGAACTTCGGGTTTGAGGGCGATCGCTCTGGCGAGACATAGCCGTTGTTGTTGTCCGCCAGAAAGGGAAAGGGCAGGAGATTTCAGCCTGTCCTTCACCTCATCCCACAAGCCGACATCGCGCAAAGCATCCTCGACAATTTCATCGATTTTTTCTCGATTTCTAACTCCGTGTTCTCTAAGCGGAAATTCAAGATTTCTGATAATGGAAAGTGGGAAGGGATTGGGTTTTTGAAATAGCATTCCTACCCGGCGACGCAATGAAATCACATCGATTTCTTGCACATCTCGCTCCCCCAGCAGAATCCGCCCTGTTAACCGACAGTTGTTGGTTAAATCGGTAAGGCGGTTTAGACAAGTAAGAAAGCTTGTTTTGCCACAACCGGAAGGGCCAATTAGGGCTATAATTTCACCCGATTTAATAGAGAGAGTGACATCTTTAAATCCGGGTTTATTCGCGTAATAAAGGCTTAAATTCTCGGTTTTGATTTCTGGGGCATTACTGGGAAGTGAGGCTGAAGTTTTCTCTTGAATTCTAATTTCGCTTGTCGATTGTTTCATGAAGAATTAAACTGTAAAGACGCGAAGTACGCAAAAAAAGAACGCGAGGTAAGCTTGGTTTACGCTACCCAAATTCGGGATTGTCGAAACCGTTCTGCTAGCCAAGAGATTGCAGCATTAATGAGTAATAGAAAGCTGACTAATACGAGAGCAGAGGCGTAGGCATTTGGTTCGCCGCCAGAGACGTTCATAGCGAGATCGTAAATGTGAACGGAAAGCGATCGCCCGGAATCCCACAACGACTCTGGCATCCGATCGACGTAACCGCTGGTAAAGATTAAAGCAGCCGTTTCAGCGATCGCTCTTCCCAAACCCAACAGCAACCCCACGACTAATCCAGGCATTGCCGCTGGCAGCAGTAACTCCCATAGTGTGGCTGTACGCGAGAGTCCCAGCGCCGCCGCCGAACGTCGGTAGTCATCCGGTACGCCTCGAAAACCCTCCTGAGTTGAGCGAATCAAAATCGGCAGCACCATAAACGCCAGCGTCAACCCGCCGGAAATAATCGAAAAGCCCATTCCCAATGTTTTACAGAAGAAAGCGTTCCCAAAAAGACTAAAAACAATTGAAGGGACGCCTGCTAAAACATCCAAACTCAGTCGCACCAACCGCCCCAAAATACTCTCGTTTGAGGTAAATTCAGCCAGCAATATCGCAGTCCCTACTCCCAACGGAATTGAAACTGCCATGCACACTCCTACGATTAGCGCGGTTGAGACTAAAATGGGTGCGATTCCTCCATCTCGTCCAGCATTGCGTGGTGTGGTTGTCAAAAATTCCCAGCTAATTTGACCGATACCAGAAACGAAAATATCGCTCAACAGCCACAACAGCGAAGCTGTTATTAAAGCGACAGATGCCCAGACGATTGCTGTGGGAAGCCAATCGGAAGCAGGTGAAGAGGTAAAAAGCGAAAATTTAGTTTTTTCTTTCACCTTTTGTTTTTGTAAATTTGCTTTCTCGAAGGATTTAGTCATAAATTTCCCCCCGATTAATCATTTCGGCAGCAACCACTAAAACCACAATTATTGCCATCAATATCAACCCGCTGACAAACAAGGCGGCGCGGTGATTTCCCACGGCATAAGCCATCTCTAAAGCAATATTTGCTGTCAACGTCCGCACTGGCTCAAATACACCTTTTGGTACCTGCACGACATTACCGCAAACCATTAACACCGCCATTGTTTCGCCAATCGCCCGTCCCGTTTCTAATATGACGCCAGTTAATAAACCTGATTTTGCTGCCGGAAAAACCACCCCGCGCACCATTGCCCAGCGTCCCAATCCCAGCGCCGTCGCACCCCGTAGATAATCTGCGGGCACGTTAGCAAAGGTGGCATCAGCGACGAGGGCAATGGTGGGCAAAATCATCAGCGTTAGGATGAAAATCCCGGCTAATAAACTTGGTCCCGGCGGGTGAATCCGCCCAATAATTGGCACCAGTACGACTAAACCCCAAAAGCCATAAACGACTGAGGGAATCCCTGCTAAAAGCTCAATCAGGCGTCGGTAAATTGTGGCTAAAGCGGGAGGTGCGTAATAGTGGCAGAAAACTGCGGAGAGAATACCCAGAGGTGTTGCAAGTAGCACAGATCCCGCCGTCACAAATAGCGACCCACACAACATCGGCATTAGGTTAAATTCTTCGCTAGCGGGATGCCAGGAGGGGTCGTTGAAGAAACGTGTCAGCCCAATATTTTGCAGGATGGGCAAGGTTTCCCAGATGAGGAATAGCAGGATTAAAAGCGCGATCGCGCCCGAAATAATCGCCATTCCCCGCAACATCCAGACGAGGATGGCTTCATTTCGCGACTGGGACAAAATACTGCTCCTTCACAATGTCTTGCACATCTTGAGAACGGGCAAAATCAATAAATTCTTTTTGCAATCCGGCGGGTGTGGTTTTTGTTACCAAATTAAGAGGGCGAGAAGTCGGAAATTTACCGTTGCTGACGTTAGCGATAGAGGCGTCTACTCCTTCTATTGGCAACAGTTTGATTGGAGTATTGTGAGTAGCACCATATTCGCCAGAACCAATGGAGACATAAGCGATCGCGTTGGGATTCCCTGCTACGGTTTTGATTCCTTGTTCGTTATCGCCAATCACCACATCGGCACGAATATCGGTTGTCTTTAATTTGAAGTGGTCGGCAAACAGTTCCAGCGTGGATCGACCCTCAGCTTTATTGACCACCGTAATTGGGGCATCTTTCCCGCCGACTTGTTTCCAATTATTGATTTTGTCGGTGTAGATATCGACAATTTGCTTGTCCGTCAGATTTTTAACTGGATTGTCTTGATTGAGAATGACCGAGACGCCATCGTTAGCAATCATAAAAGCTTGCAAATCCTTCTCGCTGTCTTTGAGGCTTCGGGAAACCATCCCAATATCCGCCACCCCCTGGCGGGCATCTGCGACTCCCCGCGAAGATCCGCCCGTTTGCACGTCAATCCGGACTCCCGGATGTTGAGTTTCATAGCGCTTGGCCATCTCAGCCGCCAGAGGTGCTACCGTACTCGATCCCGTCAAAACCAGCTTGCCTTGTAACTTATCGGATGATTGGGTTGCCCCTTCTGGAGGCTTCCCGCAAGATTGCAGCCAAAAGCAGGCAGCCAACCCTAGAGAAAGCGGCGCAAGCATTCTTAAATTCTTCATCAGTTATGTAATTGAAGTTTTTTAGGTGTTGGAATCAAAGGAAACCAAGCAACATCCCAAGTCAATCGCCCGATCAGCATTTGTCCTCTGGATTGCAGGATCTAGCTGATAAAGCACCGCCTTGCCATCTCGCGTCGCCGTCACAAAACCCTCTTCTCGCAAAACTTTTAGATGATGCGATAGCAAACTCTGTTGCAACCCCAGCACCGCATTCATCTCGCCAACGTGCTTAGGGCCACTCATCAGCAGTTCTAAAACCTCAAGCCGCGTTGAATCTGCCAAAGTTTTCAGTTTTTGGGCACAAAAGGACTGCGATGAGACTTTTTGGGTACTCATGGATTTACCTGTGCGAAGTTGAGAATTAACCCAGGCTTGACCTGGATCGAGATTGATATTAACTTATATTTATATCAATAATTGTTTATTAATTCTAGCTTAATTTTTTCTTAACCGATGCTGAGGATGTCGGGAAAATTCAGATTTTTCACTTGAAAAACCAAACCTCCTTCCCTGCAAGGAAAGGAGGTTTCCGAGTACAAGGCGTTCTATAGCGCTCCTAAATGATTCCTAAAGGCGAGATCCCCGACTTCTTGGAAAAGTTGGAGGTCTGAACCGCTGGCATCTTAAAACTCAAATAGGATTGCTATAGCAGCTTTGTGCTAACTGGCGATTCAGAGGAATTTCTATCCAGAACTCAGTACCCTGACCGGGTTGAGACATACATTTAAAGGAACCGCCGTGTTTCTCTACCACAATCTGGTAGCTAATGGAAAGTCCCAGACCCGTTCCTTTCCCAACCGGCTTGGTGGTGAAAAAGGGATCGAAAACTTGGCACTGCACGCCTGCACTCATGCCAGGGCCATTGTCACGAATCTGAATAACAACGCGGGGGACACCAGCTGGGTTGTCCTGCATCAGAAAAGTACGAATGGTAATCTGACTGGGTAAGTTTTTAATTTCCTCCAGCGATCGCGTTTCATCGCGTTGCTCTAGAGCGTCAATGGCGTTACCGATCACGTTCATAAAAACTTGATTCATCTGACCGGCGTAGCACTCAATCGGCGGCAAGTCCCCATACTCTTTCACCACGTCGATCTCGGCATGGTCTGGCTTGGCTTTGAGTCGATGTTGCAAGATTAACAGAGTGCTGTCGATGCCAGTGTGGATATCGACAGGTTTCCGCTCAGCCTCATCCAGTCGGGAGAAATTGCGTAAAGACAGAACGATCTGGCGGATGCGATCAGCTCCAACCTTCATTGATGAGAGCATCTGCGGAAGATCCGAAGTCAGGAACTCGATGTCAATCGCCTCTGCTCGATCCACAATTTCAGGATGGGGATTCGGGTAATGGCGTTGGTAGAGTTCCATGAGTTTGAGCATATCTTGGGTATACTCATCAACGTGGCTGATATTGCCGTAGATAAAATTAACCGGATTATTAATTTCGTGAGCAACACCGGCAACCAGTTGACCCAAACTCGACATTTTTTCGGTTTGAATTAGCTGGGTTTGGGTTTTCTGTAACTCTTGGAGGGCGCTAGAGAGTTGTTCGGCTTGCTGCTGGGTTTGAGCGAGTAATTCCGCTTGTTGTTGGTAGAGTTCGGCTTGCTGAATCGCGATCGCAGCTTGATCGGCAAGTTGTTGTAGCAGATCGACTTCCTCCGCCTTCCAAACTCTTGGCGCATGACACTCATGGGCAACCAGTAGCCCCCACAGTTGCTCCCCTCTGCGAATCGGGACGACTAAATTGGCTTTCACCTGAATCTGTTCCAAGAATTCGACATGACAAGCTTGCAAAGAAGCTTGATGCACGTCGTTCATTGCCCGAACCCGTCCCCCTTGGTATAAGATTGCGTACTCTAAGGGAAAGCAGTTCTCGTCATATACCTGCCCCAGAATCGATTTCGTTTTGCCAGTGACCTCTTCGACAACCACCTGGCCTTGCCAACGCCGGGTGAACTGGTAAACGATCACTCGCTCTGTATCTAACAGGTTTCGGACTTCGCGCACGATGGTTTGCAGGATTGTTTTTAGCTCCAAAGTGCTGCGGATTTGGTCGATGACTTGCTTAAGAACGCTTGCCCACTCCAAAGATTGTTGTAACTTGACTGTACGCTCTTGGACTTGACAATCGAGGTTGGCATTCAGACGCTGCACCTTTTGGTACAGTCCATACTGCTCAATCGCCATTGAGAAGCAATCGCCTAAAGTATCAGCGAGTTCAATCTCTTCCGGAGTCCATTGGCGCGATTGGCCTCTTTTTAGCTGTCGCCAAAGTTCAAAAGATTTCCGGGGATGAATTTGTCGCGCATCCGGGTCAAAATGCCCAGCCCATAAGGTTTCTGTGTCAATTTCATCTCGAAAAATTGTCAAGTATCCGACCAACTGTTGACGGTGTTGGAGGGATACAATCAACACGCCTCGAATCAAAGTAGATTGAAATACAGTTTCAATCGATTGTAAATACGTTTGTTTATACAAGTCAGCGATCGCAATGATGCCACTACTACCCCTAGTATTTGCAGTAGCGACAGGGTTTAAATTTGCTCCGCCTTTTAACCATTCTTGCCACAGAGGATGCTGCTCAATTAAAACGGATGAGGCAGGTACTGCTACCACTCCCGGTTCTACGAGCTTCAATTGATCGCCACAGGTGTACACTATCGCTGACAAGCCAGTAGTTTCTGGGGCGATGTACAGTCTGCCACCCGAACCTTGCAGCGCGCTAACGGTTTCCTCCAGGGCGGATTGCAGCTCAATGGTAGGGAGTGTATGCAGCAGGGTAGCGACACGGTTAAGCGTGACTTCCCGCTGAGCTTTTTCGCGGGTTTGGGTGAGTAAAGTAGATTGAGCGATCGCAATCGATACTTGATCCGCTACCATCTGGACAATTTCCAGTTCCCGTTCTGAGATTACTTGCGGTTGCGAGTAGTGACCGACTAAAAGCCCCCACAAGCGATCGCCATGCAGAATCGGCACCACCAGAGAAGACTGCACACCCATTGCTTTGAGATATGCCACATGGCAAGGGTCTATAGGGCGATAGTGGATCTTTCTGGTTTCTAGGGATTCTCCGGTTTCTGGAGAATCCATTAGCGATAAACCAATGAGTCCTGACGCAACATTCACAATCGAACGCAGACGCACTTTCTGATAGAGTTCGCGTGCTTGGGGAGGAATGTCATCCGCTGGAAAGTTCAAACCTTTTAAAGACGGAAGGCGATTTTTATAAATAAATTCGGCAATCACTTCTCCACTTTCATCAGCATGAAACCGATAGACCATGACTCGGTCTGCTTCTAGTAACGAACTGACTTCTGCCACCGTTGCGATTAAAATTTCTTGTAATTCCAAGGATTGACGAATCCGGTTAGTGATTCGGTGCAGCAATCCTTCCCGCTCTAATTCTGACTGTAATTCTGGCTTTAAAACTTGCGTATTTTTACTGATGGTCATTTTTTCATCCACTACGCTTATAATATTTGTGCCTTTTTCCGCACTGTATCTATTTTCGGTGTACTGACTAAGTTCAGCCATACGTGAAAATATGGAACTTTTTTTAAAAATTAGTTTCTATACCAATCTGAAATGATTCGTGAAGGTGCGATTCCCGACTTCGAGAAAGAAGTTAGGATCTGAAGGTTTGTCTCACAACTAAAATAGGATTGCTATATATATGTTTTCGAGCGAGTTTGAAATCGGGTTTTAAAATAATGCTGTAGATTTAGGGATTTTTTAGAAAATGAGTTGCTAAAATTCTATCCAGCTAAGGTTTCTAACTTTCTCGTCTCCCTAAACGCATCTTGAGCCTTCTAATTTCCCCTGAACAGCTTAGGGCTGAGGATTATCGAGTTAGGGGGCGTGGTATCGGTCAGGTCTAAAATTCCTCAGTGCGATCGCGCTTGATGAAGATTTGTTAGCTTAAACTCTAATTGGAATCTTGATAGCAAACTCAGCCCCTTGACCGGGTGCTGAAGTACACTCCAACTGTCCCCCATGTTTTTCGGTTACAATTTGGTAGCTAATCGCTAGACCCAGCCCAGTCCCTTTGCCAACGTTTTTCGTTGTGAAGAAAGGATCGAAAAGTCTTGACTGAACCTCAGTTGAAATCCCTGAACCATTGTCAATTATTCGGATTTCTACTTGATTGTTCCCTGCGACTTTGGTGCGAATTAAGATGGTAGCGGGATTGCCTTTAATTTCTTCGATCGAGCGTTTATGATTAAACTCATCGAGAGAATCAATTGCATTTGTAAGTAAATTCATAAACACTTGATTTAGTTGTCCGGCATAACATTCTACTAAAGGTAAATTGCCATACTCTTTAATCACCTGAATCTCCGGATGTCCCGGCTTATCTTTTAGTTGATTCTGTAAAATTACTAACGTATTTTCAAGACCCTCATGAATGTCAACGGCTTTCATCTCCGCTTCATCTAAACGGGAGAAGTTTCTTAGAGATAGAACAATTTGACGAATCCGTTCGGCTCCAAACTTCATGGAAGATAGAATTTTCTGAAAATCAAGGAGCAGGAAGTCGAGTTCGACTTCTTCGATATAGTCTTGAATTTCCGGGGTAGGATTGGGGTAGCATTGTTGGTACAACTTTAAGAGTTTGAGCAAATCTTCCAGATATTCATTGGCAGGAGTGATGTTGCCATAAATGAAGTTGACTGGATTGTTAATTTCATGTGCAACTCCAGCCACCAGTTGACCCAAACTAGACATTTTTTCAGTTTGAATTAATTGAGTTTGAGTTTGTCTCAACTCAGATAGAGTTTGTTGTAACTCTTGAGCTTTGTCTCGGTATTGGGTTTCAGCCTTTTGAATTTCTTCAAACAAGCGGGCATTTTCTAAAGCCGTGGCGATTTGTCCGGCGAGGGTGTTGAACGTCTCTAGATCCGTTTGACTGAAGCGATCGCTTTCCTTGTCTTGAATGTCCAGCACTCCTAGTAGCGCCCCACGAGCGACTAAGGGCACCACTGCGGAAGAACCCATTTGGATGGGTTTCAAGTCTCCTGCTAGCCCTGCACTGTCCTGTTTATCCACCCAGATCGTTTGCTGCTTTCGGGCAGCAAGGGCGACTAAGCTGCGATCGTCAAGAGACAGACAGGCGCTTTCATCATGCCCAAGCATACCCTGATTGCCAGAATCAGCCCGCCGGATGAGTTGATTCGTGGTTTGATCTAACAGATAAATTTGCACGTAGTGCAAGCCGAAGCGATTCTGCATTAGGGCGATCGCTTCGCGCAACAGCTTTTCCGGGTCTATAATCGCTTTCGACAGCTCGCTGACGGCAACCGTAACGTGCTGACTAACTTCCAGTTCGCGGGTACGCTCTTCTAGGCCTTGAAGCAATTTACCGACTTGTTCTGCCATCCCATTGAAACTCAACGCTAGCACCCCAATTTCATCCTTTGATTGGATAGAAGTACGAGCATTGAGGTTGCCAGCAGTGAATTGAGTCACTGTTCCAGCGAGATTAATCAGTGGCTTAGCCAGTAGTTCTCCGATCGTAATCGCCGCGATAATGACTACACCTGCAATAATCGCAGCCAGTAACAGCGTGTCGCGGGCTTGGGCTTCGATAGGCGCTAGAAATACCGCTTTCGGTTGGACAAAAACCACAAACCACGGTCGCGTCTTTAGCTTGGTAACTGCTGCTGCGTTCGGCTCGTTGTTTGTAGAGGATAAGGCGGTTGTAAAGTAAGGGGATGTTGCAGCGTTATCTAGACCTTGCTCAAAATCAGGCAAATTTGTCGAAAAGTCTGCCGTTTTCCCCTTGGGCAACCGTCCTTCTGCTTGCAGAGCCTTCACTTTAGCCGGTGGGAGCGGTGTAACCGATTTAAAATTTAACTCAGGTGAGTTCCCGTGAGCTAAACGAATATGGTTTTCGTCTAGCAAAATCGCAAAGGAAGCGCTTCCTCTCACTAGGTCGGTATTTTGACTAACCAATCGCTGGACAGCAGCAGCGTTATAACGGATACGTAAGACACCGATAGTATTTCCCGACGCATTTCGTACCGGACTACTGAAGTACAAACCGATCTCATTAGTACTTGGAGAAAACACAATGGGCGAGACATAGGGTAAGCCAGTTTTAAACGGTCGCTGAAAGTAATTCTGGTCAGATTTATCTGTACCGATATCTGGTGTATAGGTATCAATTACATCTCGCCCCTGACTATCGAGCAGCGCGTAGGACGAGATATTCAAAGTATCTTTACGGCTGAGCGAACGTAAAGCGCCCTCGACTTCTGAAGCGATACTTTGTCTCTGGTTAGCAGGTAAACTTAAGTACTTGGCGAAGACTGGCAACTGAGCTTCAACCCGGACAGCATCCAGATTCGAGTTTATAAAAGCATCTATACTCAGGGCAGTTTGAGAAGCAGATGTTAAGAGGGTTTGGTTAGCATTGTTCGTCAGCGTCTTTTGTGTGGCTCGCTGATTCAAGAAGGCTAGTAATGCTAAGGGGAGGAGTGCCACACCCAGGAAAGAAAAAATCAGCTTAGTGCGTAGGGTATAAAGTTGGAGCTGTTTCACAGTCAATTTACCTTTTGTAACTGCTGCACAAAGGACGGATCGATTAGTTTTTGAATATCCGGCGCAGCGCTTAGCCCTCCGGTACGAGTATAAAAGTCGGCGTACAATTTGGCTGTATGATACAGCGACTCTGTTGTTGAACCTGGAGTAAATGCCTTTAAGTTGTCTTGCAAATTAGACAACTGGATGCCATCTGTTGAAATAATTTCAGGTTTGATATTGAGGGTTTTGGCAATTATTGCTTTGCTTTCTTCTGGATTCGCTTTCCAGTAGTCTTGGGCTTGGAACCAAGCGCGAATAAATGCCTTTATATCTTGAGGGCGATCGCGTAGCACATTGCTGTGAAACACGATGACATCTGGAATTAACCCAGGAGTCTGCTTACTGGTGAATAGCACTTTAGCCCCAGATTTGACTGCTTGAGACAAATGGGGTCCCCAGGTTTGTCCTGCTTGAATTTCACCACTTTTTAAGAAAGCTGGAATTGCTTCCGCTTCTATATTGACTAAGCTGACATCTTGAGTAGAAAGACCTTTCGTTTCTAGTATCTTAGTGACAAACAGTTCTCCAAAATCATTTAACTTAGTGCCGATCCGCTTACCCTTCAAATCAGCCACGCTTTTTATATGGCGCTGAGCTACCATTGCGTCAGCACCCGCTGATTGATCGGTGACTAAAACGATTTTTGCATCTGGGTTTTGCCCAAGCCTACTCATAACGCTACCTAATGGCAGCGCAACCCCATCATTTTTATTAGCACTGAAGTTAGACAGGGGTAGGAGATAGTTTTCTGAAAAAATGGGTTCGACTTTAACACCCTGCGCTTGGAAGAATCCTTTTTCTTGGGCGATCGCCATCGGAAACTGTCCAGCCCAAAGATTATAGCTGACCCTAAGAGGCAAAGACTGTGGGCTGGAAGTTACGGTTGTCGTGCCATTGCAGGCGGTGATTAGCACAATGCTGAGTAATACAAGAGATACAAAGCGTAGCAATCGAGATTTCATGCTAAAACCTGTTGATGTGTGTGACTGAATACGGTCAACTTCCTGGCTGCAACTGCTGCACAAAAGACGGATCGATCAGTTTTTGAATATCTGGCGCAGCGGTTAATCCTCCAGTACGAATCGAGAAATCGGCGTACAATTTGGCGGTATGGTACAACGACTCTTCTGTGGAACCTGGAGTAAACGCTTTTAAGTTTTCTTTTAAGGTGGACAGCTGAATGTTATCGGTTGAAACGCTCTCCGGTTTAATCTTCAGCCGCTTAGCAATCAGTGATTTGCTTGCTTCTGGGTTGGCTTTCCAGTAATCTTGGGCTTGGAACCAAGCTCGGACAAATGCTTTTATATGTCCAGGGCGATCGCGTATTACATTGCTGCGAAATAAGATGACATTGGGAATCAACCTAGGTGTTTGCTTACTGGTAAATAGTACCTGCGCTCCGGCTTTCACTGCCTCTAATGTGTAGGGATACCAAGTTTGTCCGGCTTGAATATCACCGCTTTTTATGTGTGCTGGAATGGCTTCCCCTTCTATATCGACTAGCGTCACGTCATCGGTAGTAAGACCATTGCTCTCCAGCATCTTGACAACAAACAATTCTCCGTAGTCGCCTAACTTCACGCCGAGTCGCTTGCCCTTCAAGTCAACCACACTTTTAATATCACGTTGCACCACTACGGTATCAGCACCAGCCGATTGATCGGTTTCCAGGACAATGTGGATATCTGGGTTTTTCCCAATGATGCTCATCACACCACCCAATGTTACGATGATGCCATCATATTTACCTGCACTAAAATCAGAAACAACTCCTAAATAGTTTTCTGAATACACAGGTTCAACTTCCACCCCCTGTTCTGCGAAAAATCCTTGTTCTGAAGCAATCTCCATTGGGAAATATCCAGGCCACAGATTGTAGGCAATTTGCAGTGGTGGAAGCTCAGGTTTAGAGGTTATAAAGGTTCTGCCATTGCAGGCTGTAACCAGGAAAAGGCTGAGCAAAAAAAGAGACGCAAAGCGGAGAAATCGAGATTTCATCTTGAAAAACTGTTGATGTTTAACTGCATGGAATAACGCTTTTTTTCTCGTTAATTTCCTGCCTGCGACATCTGCACAAAAGAAGGATTAATCATTTTTTGAATATCTGGCGCGGTGCTTAATCCTCCGGTGCGAATATAGAAGTCGGCGTACAATTTGGCGGTATGGTACAACGACTCGGTTGTAGAACCAGGAGTAAATGCTTTTAAGTTGTCTTTTAAGGTGTACAACTTGACACCCTCAGTGGAAACTTCTTCAGGTTTGATGGAGAGCGTTTTCGCAATCAGTGCTTTACTTTCTTCGGGATTTGCCTGCCAGTAATCTTGAGCTTGAAACCAGGCGCGAATAAATGCTTGAATGTCTTTTGGGCGATCGCGTACTACTGAGGAGCGAAACACGATTACACTCGAAATTAAGCCGGGTGTGTCCTTACTGGTGAATAATACTCGCCCTCCAGATTTGGTTACTTCAGATAAGTACGGTTCCCAAGTATGTCCCGCTTGAATATCCCCGCTCTTAAAACGTGCTGGAACCGCTTCTCCTTCTACGTTGACTAGGGTCAAATTATCGCTAGTCAAACCATGTTTCTGGAGCATTTCGCTGACAAATAATTCTCCATCACCTAACCTGACTCCGAGGCGCTTGCCTTTCAAGTCAGCGACACTTTTAACCTCTGGGCGAACTACTATTGAGTCAGAACCAGCCGATTCATCAGTTGCCATCGCAATCTGTAAATCCGGGTTTTTCTCAATGATGCTCATCAAGCTACTTACTGTGATGGCAACTCCATCATATTGTCCAGCACTGAATTCAGACACCGATTCTAGAAAGTTTTGGACATAGACGGGTTTGACTTTGACCCCTTGAGCTGTGAAGAATTCTTTTTCTTGAGCGATCGCGATTGGGAACAACCCAGGCCACAAATTGTAGCCGACGGTAAGGGGCTGAGTTTCTTTTTGGGAAGTCACCGTCGTGCTATTGCAGGCTGCGATCAGCACAATACTGAGCAAAAAAAGAGACACGAAGCGGAACAGTCGAGATTTCATAGAAACTATTTTTGTGACTTAACTGGGGTTATGCTGCCTTTTATCGCTGAACCGATCGACAGCTTTACGAAAGTTCGGTCTCAACTCTGGTGCTTCTATTGGCTCAAAGCCTTGTCATCGTTGGTTTTTCTCTCGCTAACTCAGGAGTTGAGCGATCGCCCAAAAGGAAGACCTGCAATAATCAGAGTTTGCATCAGTACCCTTCTTAGAATTCCCGATTTTCTTCGGGTTTTCACCATCTGTTCTATATCTTTAGTGGAGGGTGTGGGGATCGAAGCGGGTCGATTCCTTAGCGCTAGAGAGCCAACAAATGTAAAACACCTTGGCGTTGCCATTGGATTTGAAGGATGTGACAACGCAACTTGGTATAAGTATTAAATCAGCACCAATCAACAGATTGCTCTTTCCCAGCGCGAACTGACAAGTCAGAGCTAGGCTAACGCCTCGCTTTGCTGTTTTCATACCCAAAGGGCTGTACGCGATCGCAGCCCAGAGGTAAGCGTTTTTTGTCGAGTTGCAAGCAGTCTATGGATTTAAAATTCAGGGAAAATGCCCTATGACCATTTGGGTAAACGATTGACATACCCATCCGTGGAGTTTAACTTTGAAGAGTAGATGTACCAAGGGATAGGGCAGACAAGCGGATCGCCACAGCACCCAAAAGCACCACATCATCGAGTTAAACTAAGCAATAAGTAAGAAATGCCAAAGACCAAACTCCATAAGGAATCCAGCGTTAGTACAGATGAACTAATGGGGGATTTAGAGATCCCCGATAACCTGAGAAAAGACCTTAGCTATCCAGCTAGTAAGAAGAAAGAAGCGCTTCGGATCGAACACTTAGAGAAGAAACTGTCAGAAAGACTCCAGACCATTAACACCAACCTCAAAGCTGATGGTGTGAAAGTTCAGTTAGTCAGAGTAGGTAACACTATCGCTCTACAGTTCTCAGCACCTTTGCGAGATGGTGATAAACCTACCGTTGCAGGAAGGTCAAGCAAGCAATACAAGTTAGGTGCTAACTGTCCCTGGTCTGCTGATGGGTTAACTCTAGCTGATAGCTACGCTAGACAGATTGGGCATCACTTACTACACAAAACATTCACCTGGCAGTGGTTTGATTCTGAGATAGCTAAGAAAACAGAATTAACAGCAACTGAGACACCTAAAACTATTGGTGAATTAATTGAAGAGTTCAAGGTTAAATACTTTCTGACACGCAAGCGTAATAGACAGAGTGAAGCAAGTCTTCACTCTTGGTTAATTTGGCTGAATCGCCTACCAATTGATAAACCACTATCAAGTGATTTAATCATGCAGGTTATTCAATCTACAGAAGCGGGAACTGGCAAGCGAATACATCTTGTAAAGGCATTATCTGTTTTTTGCAACACCATTGATTTTGATTTTAAATTCAATGGTCTAAGGGATGGCTATAAGCCTAAAGAAAAAAAGATACCAACTGATGAAGAGATTGAGCAATATCGATTAAAAATCCAGCCATCAAAGTATCGTTCAAATTCTCAATGGGAGTCATGGCAATGGCTCTACGGAATACTTGCTACCTATGGTTTAAGGA
Organism: Trichocoleus sp. DQ-U1; assembly: GCF_039961925.1. Classification (NCBI taxonomy): domain Bacteria; kingdom Bacillati; phylum Cyanobacteriota; class Cyanophyceae; order Leptolyngbyales; family Trichocoleusaceae; genus Trichocoleus; species Trichocoleus sp. DQ-U1. Next base: position 110,279 of record NZ_JAMPKB010000014.1, read on the forward strand.
TTCACGAAATATGGGCAATTGATATCCCTAAGTTCTTAGACCCCACTAACACTAACAACGTGATTACTTTAGATGAATCACTCACTGAAGGATTAAAGACTGGTGATCGTGTAGTGTTTCCTTTACATCCTGAATGGGTAGAGAAGTTTAATTTAAAGGATGTCAAAAAGCTTCACTCCGTGAGTAACCTAATAGATAAAAGCACTTTGGTTTGTCAAAAATTTCGTAGACACAAAATCCCTTTCACTCCTCACACATTGCGCCATGCTTACGCAATCAGGGGTCATGTATTAGGTATCCCTGTTAAAGAGATGGCGAATAACATGGGACATTCAGTACAGATGCATACTGACACATATCAGAAGTACATGAGCCTTGACACTCGTACACAGGTCATGAGACAGGCTCATGAGCGTAATAAAGGACAGCAAAAGGAACTGAGTGAAGTAGAACGTTTGAAGGCAGAAGTAGCAGCTTTAAGGGCTGAGAACGAATCACTGAAGACAGAGTTAAGGCTAACAAGAGAATTAGCGGGTAAGTAGCATCTAGAACCTACAACTCATCAGCACTAATTACCCTCCCAAACTTGGGAGGGTTTTTTATATCTGTCATAACTACTCAACCGTCATAGCGATATGTCTATTTTCCAGAAAAAGTTAAACTCCAGAGTTTAACTCATACCAAAAAATACACATATCGCTAATCCACCTCACAACTTTGAGTACAACAACTAACCACTGATGAGCGAGCCATCGGGTATTGTGCCCACTCTCTAACCACTGGTGTCATTTCCGACTAAATATCTTTAATGGGTATCTCTACAAGTTGAGTGTGTCCCTCATGAAGGAAGTCTTGCAGCATAACGCTGTATACACAAAAACCTCTGGGGTTTTGAAATCGTGTATAAGGCTATACAAGGCTTCTGGAGTGGTTTCTGAGATACCCGGTTTCAGGGGTCTGACATTCGCTGTTGAGGGGCGTTATTTGATTTGAGTGTACACTCAAATTTGAATGTACACTCAAATTTGAGAAATGGTTAACAGTGGGAAGACTCCAACTAGAGAGCAAACTGATGCTTATGATTTCATTTACACCTACTTCAATAGGGAACTGTTTAATAATGAGCTTCCGGAATGTGTACTAACTCTCTCACCTAAAGCTGGCGAGTACGGTTGTTTCCTACCTGATAAGTGGGACAAGAACGGAGTAACTCTGAGTGGAATACAGTTAAGTCCTGTGAGCTTTGAACGTCATGTGCAAGATGTTTTGGCGGCGCTCTGCCGTCAGATGGTGAATGTTTGGCAGTACAACTTTGGAAAAAAGAAACCTGCTAGACAAGGTTACTGTAATGAAGAATGGAAGGCAAAAATGAGAGAAGTTGGACTGAATCCTATAGACATTGGTGACAAGTGGAATGTAGACCACGAAGTTGTTAAAAACGGTAAATTCGAGCAAGCGATCAACAATCTCCCTATGGAAAAGCTTATCCCCTGGAAAACTAAACCATCGGATGAACCTGAAAGGAGTAAAGGCGGCAAAAGGGTTAAATATACTTGCCCTAAGTGTGACCTAAATGCACGATCTAGACCAAATGTAAGGATTGCTTGTTGGGATTGTAAGCTCCTCATGGAAGCATCCACTAACTAAGAAAAATCATGCTCTGGGGAGTCCTCTGAATCACTTAGCTAAATAAATAAAAACCTCCCTTATACAAACAGGGAGGTTTTAAGTACACTTTGAGAAATGGTTTATTTCACCATAACTCATTTTTCGTTTCACTTGCATTCATTTGTCACATTGAGATTAACTCAGTAGTTAAACTCATTTGAGTGAACGTAAGTGCTTAAGCAAAATTAATTACATATTCGGTTCCGACTTTTTTTAGCACATTTTTGACATACTTTACTAAACTTTTCCAGTCCCGATAAGCCTCTATCTCTATCCATTCA
>NZ_JAMPKB010000015.1:0-109374 GCF_039961925.1 Trichocoleus sp. DQ-U1
TCGCCGCTTCAGCCATAGGTCAATCGTATTGCGACTAATTTGGAACACCTGTGCGGCTTCACTTTTCTTCATGCCGTCTAACTCGATCGCTTGGATCACCTTCTGACGCAGGTCATAACTATAGGGGTTTGCCATGAGCAGCTTGAATAACTTCAGGACCACAGGTGATCTCTACTCTACGTCCTAACTATCTTGGCGGTTGCTATAACTGACTTTTATTTAATCCAGGGCTAGCAATGGCATGACGGTAGACAGATCGGGAGAAACCCGTTGACTCAGATGGAGTTGATTCACTACCCTGTGGAAGGAGTCACCCTGCTGCAAGCGATCGCGCATCTCCTCGACTTCACCCCAGGTTAAATCGCTCTCGACGTAGGCTTTAGCCACTGCGATTACTAAGTCTGCGTATTCATTTCCCTCTGCTTTGGTCATCATATTGTGCTGAATATTCAGAGTTTGGTCAAAGCGGTGATACCAGCACTTGGGTTGTTGCGGGAGTAAGGTTTTAAACAGAGCTTTATGTTCTTCGTCGCCGACTGCGCGATCGCTCTCACTCGACACAATCAACATGGGCGCAGCGTAACTCGTTTCTGCCCGCTCAAAGATATCTTTTCCCATGTCTAAAAACAGTCGCAAGGATGGCATCAGAAAGCCGTCATAGCCAAAATGTGCGACTCCTGGTGCAGTTTTCCACTCAAAGTAGATATTAAATACCCGCACAAACAAATCGACTACTTTATGGCTACCACTCAAATAAGGGGCAAACAGCAAAGCCCGATAAATTTGTACGGCGCGTTCTAAGGATAGCCAAGCTGCTAAAGTGCTACCACCAGAAAGCCCTCCCACCACCACTTTTCTTCCCAAAGCTTGAGCTTGTTGTAGCCAGTAAATCCCAAACTGTTGATAAACTTCTTGTTCTTCGGGAAGCGGAGGAGGGTTATCTCCATCCCAATTGCCTGCAATTCCATGCCCAGGGAGCAAAGGAATCAAGACGTTGTAGCCTGCCTTAAAGAAAGCTTCTCCTATCGGCACAAACTGTTCTGGAGTGGCAGTAAACCCATGAAAGAACAGACACACTTTGTCCGTAGGATTAGAGTAAAGAAAAAACCGAGAGCCGCGGGTTTCATCCATCAGCGGTAGCGCATCTTCACGGGCTTTCGTCTCTCGCACCAATGCTGCGGTAAAGGTGGAATAGTTAAACATTGTTATCTAAATCGTTTTTGCATGGGAAGCCCGAATTCAATGCGGCGCAGCACATCTATATTTATTTAGATTAACAGCCACCAGAACGCAGTGAATCCTTCATAAGGATATTCAAAAATGAAGTCATGTCTCAAGTGCGCGTTTTCTGAGTTAACCGAGTCAGTCCAATCAGCCACCTGAACAGGGGTAGGGTGCGGGGTAAGGGTTGAGGCGTGGGGAATGAAAAAGAACCAAAGCTGCTTTCCGATAAGATGTGGACTAGCTTCTGCTGTAAAAGATTGAGTGCCAAGTCGATTTCCTGGGCGCAGTGGCGATATCTGGATAAAGATTTGCCAACGGGATCGCGAATATCTAAGGAATTTTGTTCCCCGACAAATTCTTTGAGCGTGAAAGTCTTGTCGAGCGCCTCCGGATAGATCGCGATCGCAATATATTTATGAAACTTTGTCATCGTCAGCACTAAATCTGCCCATTCGACGAGTTCTGGCTTTAACCCTTGCGGTTCGCAGTCATATTGAATTCCGTACTCTGCCAATACCGTTAGAGTATGGGGCGAAACGGGTATCCCCTTAAATTTATAAAGTCCAGCTGAACGCACCTCAGTTTGGGCTAAGATTTCCTGCCTTTGCCTCAGTTCCCGAATCTTTTTCTGAAATAGCGCTTGTGCCATCGGGCTGCGACAGGTGTTGCCAGTACAAACAAATAGAACTCGCATACCAGAAGTGAGTGAAGCAATGATTTATTTTGCTACGCTACGACCGATGGTGAACCCTTTCACCTTTTAAAATCCATTCGGCTGATTTTTACAAACGAATGGGTGGCACCCGCAGCTACAACTTTTGATTTAACAAATACCTACGTATTTAATCACTTTCCGCTTCCATCTAAAGGAATATCATGTCACTTTTAGCCAAACAAAAGCCGCTCATTGCGGAGCGGCTTTTGTTTAGGTAAAATTAGCAAAAATTAGCTATTTTTAAAGTTAGATTCCACTTTGAATAACCATCAGGACGGTAACACTGACGCTCATCAATACTAAAAGAATTGCTAGAGAAACTGATTGACCCAGATGTGGCGCTTGTGAAACTTTCATGTGGTTTTCTTTTAATTTCTGAATTGTATTAAATGAAGAATACCAGCAACCTTAAGGGATCAATGAGAAAAGCACAAGTTTCTTTAATAAACGCAACAGTTCTTAAGAATCGCCAGTGCGATCGCTCTTAAAGACAAGCACAGATATAGATAAAAAAACACGTAAGGGAAAGGGCTAAGCCCGTTCCCCTAAACGTTTTGAGAGCGAGGACAGTTATCGAGTCAAACCGTGTTCAAGGGCATAGCGCACTAACTCGGTGCGGCTATTCGTCCCTGTCTTGCTAAACAAGCGGCTAACATACTTCTCAACGTTGCGGACACTGGTTTCCAAGCGTCGGGCAATTTCTTTATTCATCAATCCTTCCGCAACCAAGTCTAAAACACTCTGCTCTCGTGGCGTTAAGTCTATGCGGATATGGGAAGGCGACTGGGGGATTCGATTTGTATCTTCTAACATCCCCCGGATGGCAGCAATCTGTTGCTTGATGTCCTCAATATCGTTACCGCCGGTGGTGCTAGTTGGAGTGGTGCGACGTTCCAGTAAGTTTTTGACAATTGCCTCCAATTCCTCTGGATCAAAGGGCTTCGGGAGATACGCATCGCACCCCGCTTGATAGCCTTGGATGCGATCGCTTGTCATGCCTCTAGCCGTTAAAAATACTACAGGTAAATTTTTGAAGCGAGGATCTTCCCGCAGCTGCTTGAGAAATTGATACCCATCCACCTTGGGCATCATCACATCTGAAATCACTAAATCCGGCTGGTTCTTCTGCAACATCTGCCATGCGTCACCAGCATTACTGGCAACCTGAACGGTAAAACCACTGTCTTGCAGATATTCTTTGACTGCTTCGCGCAGTCCGGGTTCGTCGTCTACCAGTAACAATTTTCCTGTCATTTATCTTTCCTTGCCGCTACGTTTTTTTAATATAGGACTTACGCAGAGATCCCCCTTGTATCTCCCGATAAATTGGGGGACTTTTCCGGTTCCCCCAATTTATCGGGGGGTTATGTCGGTTCTAGGTTTCAAGCTTTCAGTGCGTAAGTCCTGTAACAGTATTTTCTTAACAGCTGTGTTCCTTTGCTGCTGTTTTTTTTAATGTAACGAACTTTTTGAACCTCTATTTGTTCGGACTTCTGGACTATCCAAATGCAACCATCAATAATATAATTGAACGCACTAAAATTGTCTATTTTTGTTTGACAGATGTGCTTTCCCTTACCTACTCGGTTAGCAGGAGAGAAAAGGATCGTCGCTGGATTTGCGAAGCCTAGAATTTCCAGATGCGTTAGCGATGGGGCTTTGATTTTCCTTCAGGTGGACGGATGGAGGGGGTGCGATCGCTACCAACTCAGTCGGTTCGGTAAAACAAGCGATCGCAGACCTTGATTAAAAATTAAAACTTGGGATTTTATTGAATAATTTCGACTTCCGTTCCTTTTTTCACAACTTGATATAACTCTTCCATATCTCGATTTTTTAAAGAAATACAGCCTAATGTCCAATTTGAGCGCTTTTCTATCAAAAAGTCTTGCTCATCAGGGACACCGTGAATTCCTACCTGTCCCCCGATTGAATCAAGCCAATTTATTTTTCCGTTTCCCTTGGCTTTGATATGTTTTCTCCAAGAATCTTTAGTTGGGTAATCCAGCCAGAGAAACTTTGACCACGTAGGATGGGTATAGAGGTCTTTTATCTTGAATATGCCTTCTGGCGTGCTGCCATCCCCTTCTTTTAGCTTATCATCCACTGAGTTGAAGCCCAAAACCACTGGATAAGACTTCAGGGGCTTTTTATCGTAATAAACTGTCAGCTTGTACCTGGATTTCTCAATGAGTATAGAGACTTTATTCTTGTCTATTTCTGGAGAATCTACTAGCTGTGTAAGCTGATGCGTATAGTTTAAAAGACCATTTCCTAGAACTTTAGGATGTAAATGATTTGAAAAAAGATTATCGGAACAATTATTCCAGCAAAAGACGTGCAGAAGATAGGGCAGCGGTACAGCATAACCCAGACGCATGAGTTGGATGTATAGGCAAAAAATTCCGGATAGGAGAACAGAAAAAATTAAAAACTGCCTTCTTCTATTCCCCTGTTTTTTGCTGCTGCCCATTGTGGATGTAGTTGGAGCGATTCAAACCTTTGGTGGACGCCCAGCTTGTGCGGTTTTAGACACCAAAGGATGATTGACAACGGCTATTTTAACTAACGGAGGACAAGACACAACAAAGCTAAAATGCCGTTAATCAGATAAAAGGCGGCAACCACTTGGGTTTCACTCCAGCCACTCAGTTCTAAATGGTGGTGAATCGGTGCCATTTTAAATAAACGCTTGCCGATCCCATCCGGGCCTTTGGTGGCTTTATAGTAGCCCACCTGCGCCATCACTGAGAGCGATTCCACGAAGAAAATACCGCTGAGGATAAACAGCGCCCAGAGATTGTTCGTCAGAAGTCCGACTGCTGTCAGTGCGCCTCCCAGCGCCATCGAACCCGTATCGCCCATAAAGACGCGGGCTTTGTTGCGGTTGTGAACCAAAAAGCCTAGGTAGCTGCCACTCATGCAGGCGCAAAAAATCATTAAACTTGGCGACACGGGAGCAACAATGGCACCGAGTCCCAAAAGAGCGATCGCGCCCGTTCCCGCTGCTAGTCCATCGACTCCATCCGTGAGGTTCGTCGCATTACTTTCCGCCACTAGCACAAATACTGCTAAAGGCCAGAACAGTAACCCCAAAGGAATCGCTAAACCAAAAGGCAAGGCAATCGTGGTGATACTTGCTGGTTGATGCCAGACTAGCCACAAAGAAAACAGAACACCCACCCCAATCTGCAAAATGAGTTTCATCCGGGGCGAGATGCCTTTATTTGACCGGCGTCTAATGACTTGCCAATCGTCAACCCAGCCAATTGCACCGTAGGCTAAAGTTACGATTGATACGGCAAGTACGGGAAAGAATCCTTGTATGCCTACAGCCAATCCAGACCACACCAAGGCGGCGATTACCCCGACAGGCACAAAAAACACCCCGCCCATTGTCGGAGTGCCTGCTTTTTGTAAATGCGCTTGGGGGCCATCCTCCCGAATAAATTGACCCGCTTTTAGGGCTTGCAGGAAGGGGACTGCCCAATATCCTAAAAGAGCTGTCACCAAGGCGCAAAGCCACAGGGGAAATGTCATCGAGATGCCTACCGATGGGAAGACACCTGCTTGCAGATCGAATAATATCGTCCCTAGGGAAAGCCCAACTGCCAGTAACGCTAGCAGGCTAGTTCCTGAGGGGTTGAACGACCGACCAGAAAATAATTTAGCGTCCACAAATTTTTCGTTCACTTCTCACACCAGAATTCAGAATTTCAGAATCCAGAATTTACTCTGACGCCTGAGTGCTGAATTCTTTTCGTCTGACTAATCTTCGTCTACATCGATGATTTCATCATCGTCTTCGAGATCATCGTAAACATCATCCGGTGCCATCAGATCGGAGATTTCTGCATCACCATCGCGGAAACTATCTTCAGCTTGAACATCCCGCGCCAACAAGCGTCCTGTAGATTCTAGCCAGTCGAGAATGGAAGGTTCTTGTTGTAACGGAATCAGACCAGCCAGCTGGTGACGAGGTTCTTCACGCAGAGACGGGTTGTACATATTTGACATATTTGAGGATTTCGGATTGGGAGCTAACTAGACATATTGAGTTTACCACTCCCAGAAACGCGATCGCTGGCGTGGAGATTATTGCGTGTCAAGGGAGTTGTTATCAAACTTATCAACTGGTCGCTGATGCCATCTGCGTATTGAACAAAAGTTAAGCTGGGGGTAGAGAAGTCACCCACAAGAGAGGTCTAGGAGGAAATGAGGAAAGCAGCACTGTTGGAAGCGATCGCTTCTCAAAATCGCGGACTGCTAGCAACCGAAACCGACAAAATAGCGATTCTCTCAGCGGTTGCCCGATTGGAAGACCTCAACCCTACTCCCCGTCCGGTTGAGGCAACTGACCTACTAGATGGCAATTGGCGACTACTTTACACCACCAGTCGCGGTTTATTAACCATTGACCAACTGCCATTCCTCAAACTCGGTCAAATCTATCAATGCATTCGAGCCAAAGACGCCAAAGTTTACAATATTGCTGAAGTTTATGGTTTACCCTATCTGGAAGGATTTGTTAGCGTTGCTGCTCGGTTTGAACCAGTTTCTGAACGTCGTGTCTTGGTAAAATTTGAGCGTTCTATTTCTGGTTTACAGCGTCTCATTAACTATCAGTCGCCTTCAGCATTTATTCGGCAAATTGAAAGCGGTCAGCGATTTCCAGCTTTGGATTTTGGTATCGACAGCAGCAACCAGCAAGGTTGGCTGGATACTACTTATCTAGATGAGGATTTGCGGATAGGTCGAGGCAATGAAGGCAGCGTGTTTGTCTTAACGAAAGCTTAGGTTAATGGCTAGTGGCTAATGGTTAATGACTATTAGCCATTAGGAAGATAAATTCCTGCAAAATAGGGCGGGGTTAGTCTTTTTTTTACGAACCACTAAGAACGCGAAGGATGCCAAGGAAGAAAAAGAGGATTTGACGAATTAATTGGGATTACTACACATAAATAATATCCAGTTATCTAAAAATCATTACCCGTTAGCAATTAATCAGATGGAATCTACGCAAGAAGTTTTGCTCCGCTTGTCCCAAGGACAACTGAATCTACTACAAACTTGTCCTCGAAAGTTTCAACAAATATACTTAGATAAACTGAGTTCACCCACCAATCCAGAACAACTAGAACGGCAAAATTGGGGCAGTCGCTTTCACTTATTGATGCAGCAGCGAGAACTGGGATTGCCGGTAGAATCTTTGGTGCAAGAGGACGCCCAATTACATCGTTGGGTGACGGCATTGGTGGATGCAGCACCAGAAATCTTGATATCTAACCCGAAAACCTTCCGCCAAAGCGAACATTGTCGCACGCTGAATTTTCAGGGATATTTATTGACAGTCATCTATGATTTGTTCATTGAAGACACGCAATCTGCTGAAATTTTGGATTGGAAAACTTATCCTCAACCAAAAAATCGGCGTTGGTTAGAAAAAGATTGGCAGACTCGCTTGTATCTTTATATTTTGGCAGAAACTAGCGATTATTTGCCAGAACAGATTTCTATGACTTACTGGTTTGTCCAGTCTCAGCCTCAACCAGAAAGCCTCAAATTTACTTATAATGCCGCTCAACACGAGCAAACGAAAAGGGATTTAACAGAACTGTTGACGCAGCTAACCGATTATTTGCAACGTTATCAGCAAGGAGAAGATTTCCCTCAAGTTCCAGAAAACGCTAATCGTTGCCCTGACTGTAATTTTGCGATTCGGTGTCAGCGCGATCGCAATTTTTCAAATACTTCGCATCTTACCAGTGAAGAAAATTTCTCTCATCAAGATTGGCTACCCAATTTAGCGAATATTCAGGAAGTTTCCCTGTAAAAAATAAAAAATCAAAATTTATGACAAATCCTGATAAAAACGAGCCTGCATCTAACTACTCTTCCATCTATATCCGCGACCTTGAAATTGACGATCTTGCCCCGGTTTACCACTTGGGAGAAGCTGTATTTACAAGCAATTTGTACCCTTATTTATATCGCACCTGGGATGAATGGGAGGTGATTGGACTTTACAATACCGATCCGGAATACTGTCTGGTTGCTGAAATCGACGAACAACTGGCAGGGTTCATTTTGGGAACCGTGATTAGCAAAGCATCCTGGACTTATGGATACATTATTTGGCTGGGTGTGAATCCGAATTTTCAGCGTCGAGGCGTCGGGGACAAGCTCGTTGATAAGCTGGTAGAACGGATGATTGAAGATGGGGTGCGGTTCATGCTGGTGGATACCGATCCCGCAAATGTCCCAGCCGTGAAGTTTTTTAGCCGCAAAGGTTTTGGCAATACTCGCCAGCACATTTTCTTGTCGATGAATTTGAGCAAGCACGAGTATTATGGCAGGCTGATTGCCTACGAGCGCGAAAAAGCTGAGAGGGCTGCTTATAAGCGATCGCGCCGCCGTCCTTCCACTCAAACCCAAGGAATTGCTAGCGAAGCAGCGACAAAAGTTATGGTGACTGACACTCCCTCAACCCCTGTCGAACCGCCGAATTTCTCCGATCCCGAAAGTTAACCTTTTCTTTTTGATAACAATTTTCCTTAGCTACTGCTGCGGCTAAAGAAAATCGCCGCTAAGACTATCAAACCCAATAAGGCTAGGGGAACCCACAGATTGACAAGCTCGCTCATCTCAGTTGTTTTAATCTTGGCAATCAACTTAATTAATTAATATTTTTTATAAAAAATGGCTAAAATGTAAAGCGAAATTTATTTTTAAGGCAACCATGACATCAAAAGACACGGTGACATGGCTACAAGAGAGAACAGCGCTGGGTGTACTATCGGCAGAAGTATTAGAAGCGATCGCGCAACTTCTGGAAGAAAAAGTCGTACCAGCGCAAACGACTTTAGTGGCGGAGGAAACGCCCCCCGAAGGACTCTATATTCTCAAACAAGGGCAACTAGAAGGCGATTCTCTTTCAGAGACGCTACGCGAACGCGCTAACCAAACAGGTTTAGCCTGGGTGATTAGTTTTCTTCCTGGAGCCACCATTCACTTACAAGAGCTACTGTTAGACCAGCAGGCTCAAAGAACTATCAAGACACTCAGCGAATGCACGCTGTGGTTTATTCCCGCAGAGCAATTTCGCAAAATAGTCGCCCAATATCCCGAAATTACCCAAGCGTTCTCCCAGCGGTTGGCTCAAGAACTCGCTCAACTATCGTCTCAACTGAACTACGAACAAGAGCGTCAAACCGCCTTGCGCCCTTATCTGGTAGCAAAGGCAAGACGCGGGGTGGTGGGAAAAAGCCGCTATGCAGTCCGGCTGCGCCAGCAAATCAAAGAGGCGGCTGAGTCAAGGCGTCCAGTCTTGATTTTCGGGGAACCGGGACTAGAAAAAGACAATACTGCTGCTTTGGTTCACTTTGGTTCTTCCTATCGGCGCGAACCGATCGTTAAAGTAGACTGTAGTACGCTGCAAGCAAGTGGTGCAGAACTATTTGGTCGTGCTAGTGGCAAACCAGGGCTAATTGAATCCCTGGGGACAGGCACTTTAGTCCTTAACAACATCCAAGAACTTCCCCCAGAGTTAACGCCGAAGCTGGCTCAATTATTAGAAACCAATACCTACACTCCCCTCAGCCGTTCGGAAGACTCCCCAGCCCCAAGCCGCTCGTGTCAAGCCCGCATTATGATGATTGCGGAAAAACACCTACCGACAATTGAGCGTCAAGTCGGTCATTTAATTAAAGTGCCGCCGCTGCGGGTGCGAAAAGCGGATATTGAAGACCAGGTAGAATACTACATTCGTCTGTTCTGTCGAGCCAAAGGCACTCGCAAACCCAAAGTCGCTCCAGAAGCTATACGCCGCTTACAAGCCTATGATTTCCCCGGCAACCTGAAAGAATTACAAAGTCTGGTAGAACGGGCACTCGTTCAATGTGCCGGTGCGAATCTGCTCACCGAAGAAGTATTCTGGTCAGTCGAAACCCATAAAAAGCGATTTCGCGTCAATCTTTTAAATGCTTATCCCGACTTGCGGCGATTTCTCCGCAGTTCCTGGTGGCCCGACCGGATTAACTACGGCTTTACTTTGGGTGCTTTTGCGCTTGTCGTCGCCCTATTATTTTTGGGTCCCCAGCATCGCTCCGAAAATGTAGCTCTAAACCTATTTTGGGCGTGGTGGTGGCCTTTGATATTGATCGGTTTTCCCTTTGTCGGACGCCTGTGGTGCGCTGTTTGTCCCTTCATGATTTATGGGGAAGTCACCCAAAAGCTTTCTCAGTGGCTTTTTCCAGGGCGATCGCTGAAGCGTTGGCCCCGACAATCTGCCGAGAAGTGGGGCGGATGGTTTTTGTTCGGGCTATTTGTCCTCATTTACCTGTGGGAAGAACTCTGGCATTTAGAAGATACTGCCTACCTATCCGCTTGTTTGCTGTTATTAATTACTGCTGGGGCGATGATTTTCTCCGCCATTTTTGAGCGGCGGTTTTGGTGTCGGTATCTATGTCCAATTGGCGGGATGAATGGGCTTTTTGCCAAGCTGTCAATGACTGAACTCAGAGCGCAACAGGGAACTTGTTCGGCAGAATGCACCACGTATCAATGCTACAAAGGTGGCCCTCAAAAAGGGGAAGGCTTAGAAACCGGCGGATGTCCGTTGTACTCTCACCCGGCTCAGTTGGAAGATAACAAAGACTGCGTTTTGTGTATGACCTGTCTTAAAGCTTGTCCCCACCGTTCGGTCGAGTTAAATTTGCGTCCGCCAGGAATTGAATTGTGGACAACTCATATCCCCCAAGGCTCTGAAGTGGCACTGTTAATGTTGCTATTAGGAGGCGTCTATCTCCATCGATTGCCGGAATTGCAATCAACTTTGGGATTGCATCTGGATTTAACCCAGTTTTGGCAACATTTCGGATTTTCCTTGGTAGCTTTAATCGTCCCTGCGACTGTGCCGTTTTTAGCTTATAGCGCTATTAAACTCTTTAAGGGTTCCGTAAAGCCTCGCTCGTTTATAGAGTTGGCTTATGGATATTTGCCGCTGGTGTTGGGGGCAAATTTAGCTCACTATTGGCGGCTGGGTTTAGGGGAAGCGGGACGCATTTTGCCGCTAACAATGGCAACTTTCGGTCTTAGCGGTGAAGGGTTGCCTGTGTTGGTCGCACACCCGGCTGTGATTGAATTTTTGCAAGGCACAACGCTAATTTTCTCACTCCTGTTGACGATGCTATTAACCCAAAAAATTGCTCGTCAATCTTTCCGAGCGCTGTTGCCTCAGCATCTGGGCGCGATCGCTCTATTTGTGAGTCTTTGGGCAATTATTGTCAGATAGTCGGCATAGTAAATCACTCTTATAATCAGATCCCCGACTTCTCTAATAAGTCGGGGATCTTACTTTGACGAATCATTTAGGATTGCTATATACAAAAGCTGCAACAAACTCTATAACTTGCAGTATTTTCAAAAACTTTTAACCCTATTGTCTGGTAATTGGTAACTCCAACCATTTACTTAATTCTTGTGCTAACCAATCAAGTTCTTGTGTTGTCAGATAGCCATAGAAGCGGGTTTCGCTGTCCGTACTCAGCGATTGCCCGATGCGATAGCTAGAGCTGGCGTCTGTGTAATTGACTCCATCTGTAGCCCAAATTTTTAGCTCTGGCGGTACCTCCATAATGCCCGCTTCAGTATCGCGACGATAGAGGCGCTTCAGGTAAGTCAATTTATAGAGGTTACTGCGACTTGCCTGAAAAACCAGCCGCCGTATTTTCCACGCTATTTGAGTTACCTTGATTGACTTGCGATCGATATAAATGTGCGTGTTTACCCTGCTGATGTAAAAAGCTTGCCACAGACTAGAAAGACCTACTCCTAAAAGAAATAAGCTGAACAAGATTAGTAGCCCATTACCACTAAACAAAGAGCCAATTAACGCCATCAACGACAAAATCGTATAACAGAAGATAAAGGAAATTGAACAACCCGCTCCTGCATTAGTAGTTTCTGGAGGTAGATATATCTCTAGAGCTTCTGCATTCTTGAGAAGTGAAATTTTACTGTCATGAGGTTTTTGCAGTATTAGAGGAGTTGATGTCGCTGATGCAACAGATGGGAGTTGCAGAAGAGAAGGCTGCTCTAATGTCGCGAGAGCTGCTTGAGCTGAACTAAATCGCTGCTTGCGGTTGGGATGGGTCATTTGCTTGAGCCATTGCACAAAGCTGGGAACTAGATGCGGCACGGGTTCAAACTGAAGAAGCAAATCTTCTTGTAACAAATCCGCGGGGTGTCTCCCTGTCACCAAGTAGATTAATGTTGCGCCTAAACTATAGAGATCGGAGGCTGGAAAAGCACGTCCGCTAAATTGTTCGGGTGGCATATAACCATAGGTTCCGACAATCGTCATCGTCCCGATTTCTCGGACAGCCGTTTGCACCGAACCAAAATCAACCAAGTAGATATCTCCAACTTGATGAGCAGAGCGATCGCTAGTTAATAAAATATTGCTTGGTTTAATATCCCGATGAATCACCGGAGGATTGCCAGAGTGCAAGTAGCTCAATACATTCAGTAATGCTTTCGCGATTTGTGTTACCTCTTCTTCGCTAAATGTCCGTCCGCGCTTAATCCATTCCTGCAAGGACGTTGCAGGAATATAAGTTTGCACGAGTACAAATCCCTGACGATCGGGTAAGTGCAATTCAAAGGAATCAAGATAGCAGGGAATTGCCGGATGCGATAGAGATTTGAGGGTTTCTGCTTCTCGTTCAAACAGTTTTAAATCCTCCCAACGGAAGTCACTGTTAAAAGTGAGAATCTTAAGCACAACAAGTTCCTGGGTTTGTAAATCCTGCGCTAATAAGGTACGCCGTCCAGAATTGTGTCCCAATTGGCATTGAATGTGATAGCGATCGCGCAATACTTGTTCTTCTGCAAGCATGGGAAATTATTGCTCCTATCTGGTGGTCTTTTGCAGTTTGCCTATATGAATGCCAGTTTATGAGGATTCAACAAGCATTCTACTTTTAACGTTTCTGTTATCTCTAAAGAGAATTACACCGAATTTTACGGCTGTTAACCAACTTATTTCTCCTCAAAATCACTGGCATCAATTTGCTTTGTTCGGGCGCTTCCGTGAGGCACAGGATGTAATGTGGCCCGATACTCCATCCACTCTACTCCAGCTTCTTTTTTGATTTCCTTAAAATTCAAAGGATTGCTGAATTCCGAGAACGAAGGGTTCTGCAAAAACTTTTGTTTTTTTTGTTCCCAATCTATTCCCATACTTAACTTTAAGCGACAGTTACAAGGGCTAATATTTGCAATGTTCGTTTCTCGATTAGCCTGAACGTACACAAAACGGCGCGTCTTTCCAGAGACGCTATCTACAAGTTTTACAGCCGCATCGCGGGTCGTTCCATTAATAATTTTTAGCTTCCCAAATCCCTGCAAATCTTGAGGTGGGATAATATCAGTGCCGTTTTGAAGAGAAACAGGAGGACGGTTTGGGCTTGGTTTCCGTGCAGACTTTAAGGAAACTGGTACGGTAGATAACTGTGTTCCTTGTTGCGTTCTAGGAAGATAAATCATCATCCCTAGCAAGCTGGCAATAGATACTGCTGCTAAAACAATGCGTCTGGTCAAAAAAATTGCTGAAAATCGGTTGTAATTCCTCAGAAGAGTAGAGCGACTGGGGATATTTTTTGAAGAAAAGGATGCTAATTTAAGTTGTTCTATCTGAGGAGTTCGACCGCATTTAGAACAAGTCATTTTGTTTCCTAAAGCTCGACCTTTACTGACATAAAGCATTCCGCAATTGCAGTGCAGAATTTGCAACTTATTTTTCTGCATCGTTGGCTCCTTGGTTCTACCTTTCAACACCCAATAAACGATGAGTTGATGCTTCTCCGTTGAACACACAGCAATGCGAGTTTTATATACAAGGCTGTGCGCTCGCAGAATATATATCTTTGGATCATCAGCACTTATGCAATAGATGAAGAACTCGCTGGAATAGCCAACACTGTTTGTCGTTCAGATTTCTTGCAGGCGTTTCCCTGGAAGTAGCGTGAAGCTGACTCCGAAGGCGTTCCCGTTCCCCGGAATGCTCGCGCAGAACCCCAAGGGTTGCGATCGCCTAATTGCGATCGCAAAATATCTATTCTTCTCCTAGCATGGGGAATTACTACTCCTATCTGGCGTAGCAGGTTATGCAACTAGTTAATTCAGAGGAATTACTGGCCTTTCTATTGTTCCGGTAGCTGCTGTTTTAATTTATATGGATTAATTTTATATATACCTTGTCCTATAGTAAATTAGAAAAGCTTTGCAGTATTTATTTAAGTTTAATAACCGTTGTATATTTGAAATTTCTTCAACCCGAAAACTCAGCTAATTTTGTGTAATTGGTACATTTAACCACTCACTTAATTCATGGGCTATCCATTCTTTTTCTACATTTGATTTGATACTGCTACTAATTTTTATTTTTTGGTTTTCACCCCAAATTTCTAAAGTATCTGGATATTGCTCTCTGTCTTTATTAATAAATTCGCCTGGATTATAAATTAATTTAGTAATATTTTTTATTGCGAGAAAAGACTCAAACTCAAATCCTAACAACTCATGGGTGAAGTAAATCAGCTCTGATTCTATACGCAATCGTCGTTTACCCAATAAAGAGTCGATAAGTGAATATGGGAAACATACCCAAAAAATTAATATCCATAAACTTAGAAACATTAATGGTAGCCAGAAGAAGAGTAGGAACAATATAGTTACCAAACCCAGAGAAAAAAACTGAAAAGTTAAAAACCAGGTTAAACCCCAAATAATTGGAGTAAGAAAAAACATACTAGCCCCAGCTTTGATTAAGTCAAAAAAGCCAGATGGAGGAATAAAAATTTCTATACTATGTATGTTTTTGGTTAATTTAATTTTACTTCCGAATGGCTTTTTAACACACTTACAAATGAGATTTAACCGTGGTTCATTAAGCGATTGTAGCGCCAGCTTTGCAGAATCCAGACGCTCTTCCAACCTTGGTTCCGTCATCTGCTGCAACCAGTTGGTAAAGCTTGGGGTAAGATTAGCTTTTTGCCTAAATTGAATGCGAAAATCCTTTTGTGGTAAATCTGCGGGATGGGTTCCGGTTACTAAATAAATTAAAGTAGCACCTAAACCATAAAGATCAGAACTAGCAACAGTGCGTCCGCCAAATTGCTCGGGTGGCATATAGCCATAGGTTCCTACTATAGTCATTGTTCCACCTTTGCTATCAGAAATAGTTTGCACAGAGCCAAAATCGACTAAATAAACGTTACCAACACTATTACCAGACCTATCGGTTAATAAAATATTACTTGGCTTGATATCGCGATGAATGACAGGTGGGTTTTGTTCGTGCAAGTAAATCAAAATTTCTAAAATAGATAGAGCTATTTCTTTTACTTCTTCTTCAGTGAAAGTTCGACCTGCTTGTAAATATTGCTCTAGAGTTTTTGCAGGAATATAGGTTTGTACTAGAGCAAATCCTTTTAGGTTTTGTAAATTTACATCGAAGTAATTTAAATAACGAGGAATCGAGGGATGGCTGAGTTTTTTTAAAGTTTCCGCTTCTCGCTCAAATAATTTAAGGTCATCCCATTCAAAATCACTACTTAATGATAGTAATTTAATAACTACTAATTCTGACGTATGCAAATCATGCGCTAGGAGGGTTTTTCGTCCGTTTTTTTTGCTTAACTCCTGCTGAATTTGATAGCGATCATCTAATATCTTATTCACTAGCATAAGCAATATTACTCCTTAAACTTTTCTAATTTCGATTGAAACAAACAGAATATTTACTTAGCGATAGTTCTAGGGATTATTTAATTGTATTGAATACCTGTTCGCCCTAATTTATTTTTTTAAACTTGCTTATCTGCATATAAAATCGGCAAATCCAACCAAGTGCTTAATTCTTTTGCCAGCCATTGCACTTCTTCTTTGGGTAAATTTATGCTAGCACCAGGAAATTTATACTTATAAATCCCAGCCCAAATTTCCAATTGTGCGCCCACAGTTACTGAATATCTATTACCGTGATAATTTTCACGTTGGTCAACGTATTCGGAGAAATAAACCAATTTGACAATTTCCTCTCGCGGTGATTCTGGAGCTAAATGAAATTTCAAAAATCCAAACACCTCTTTAGTAAAAATAACTTTTTCCTGGTTTATATAAAGTGTTTTACTAATAAAGTACGATGAAAGGAAATATAAGTACACTAATAAAAATATTATAGGCAGCAGATAAGTCATATTGAATTCATCAAACAAAGCGTACAAGAACAGGGTTCCAATTCCTATAGCAAATGAAATAAAAATAAACGTTCCCAAAACCTCAAAAAAATCTAAGTGTTCTGGCGGCATGAAAATTTCTAGAAATTTGCTACTTTTTCTAAGTTGAATTGTCCTGATAAGTGGTCGATTGATAGCTACAAGATTGGGATTTTGATTCAAAGCTTGTAGAGCTTGGTATGCCGAATCAAAACGCTTTTCTAAGTTTGGTTCGCACACCCGCCGCAACCAGTTACTAAAAGTCAGACTAAGATTTGCTTTTTGCTCGAATTGAATGCGAAAATCTTTCTGTGGTAAATCTGTCGGATGGACACCTGTTAATAAATAAATTAACGTCGCACCTAAACTGTATAAATCTGAAGCGGGAACTGTACGCCCACCAAATTGCTCTGGAGGCATATATCCATAAGTTCCCACTACTGTGCGAGTTGCGCCTTCTTGGGCGGCGACAGTTTGCACTGAGCCAAAATCTACCAGATAAACTTTGCCAACACTATTACCAGACTTATCACCCAATAAAATATTACTGGGTTTAATATCTCGGTGAATCAATGGCGGATTTTGATGGTGTAGGTAAATTAAAATTTTTAAGATAGCGTTAGCGATTTCTTTAACTTCTATCTCAGTCAAAATCCGACCTGCTTTGACATGGTGTGACAAAGATTGTGCAGGAATATAACTTTGAACGAGAGCGAATCCTTTTAGCTCGGAAGCGTTTATCTCAAAATAGTCTAAGTAACGAGGAATAGCTGGATGTGACAAGTTTTTTAAAGCTTCTGCTTCCCGCTCAAACAGTTTGAGGTCATCCCACTCAAAATCACTGTTAAAAGTTAGTAACTTGACAACCACTAATTCTCCAGTCGCTTGTTCGCTACACAAAAGTGTCCTTCGACCAGCTTTTTTTCCTAATTCCTGGTGGATTTGGTAGTGCGCTCCTAAGATTTGACTATCCATTTGCTTACCTAATATTTTATCTTTTGTTATTTGTTACGTATTTGACGTTGCTACTACCCTCATGCCCTTTGAGTCACGTTTATTGGACGAATGACAATTTATAGACAATGTTCCCTATACGTTAACGAACTGCTTGTATATATCCCAGCGAGGAGAAGTTATGCCAAAGAGGGCAGAGAGTTCCAGCCACTAGGTAATAATCAAGACTTTCTTAGTTTGGATGTTACACAGATTTGTCTAAAGTCGAATGTTTTGCAGTGTTACTCGGACTCTCCGATAAGGGTGAAAGCCGCCCATTGTTTAGGATTGGGATATTGTTTCATTGCTGTCAGCATTGCTTGACGTAGTGCAACAGCTTTGTCAGGATTTTGTTGTAAATTGCGATAGAATTCTGTCATCAAAAAGGCTGTAGAATTATCATTAACTGCCCACAGCGAGACCATGACGCTGGGAACTCCCGCAGAAATTAAAGAGCGAGATAAGCCAACCACACCATCACCTGTAATGTCTCCGCGTCCCGTATCGCAAGCGCTGAGAACCACTAAATCGGCGCTTAGTTTCATGTCGAAGATTTCGCCGGCGGTAAGTAAGCCATCAACTACGTCGTCAGGTGTACCAGAAGGAGCAAGCGCGATCGCTCCCGGTACAACACCGAAGCCTTTAAAATCATGAAGTAAGCCGTGGGTAGCCAGATGGATGATACGAGCTTTCTGCATTTTCTGCATTACCGCCGTTTTGGTGGCATTGCTACCTGTAAGTGCTTTGGTATTGAATAATTTAGCAATTTGAATTGCTTCTTTTTCTGCACCAGGCAGAGGCTCTAAGTTTGCCTCTAATTTCCCAATTTTAATTTTAGGCATGGTAGGATTGCCAACAATTAATACATCCTGTAGAGACGCGTTAGCGAAGCGGCACGAAGTGCAATTTCGCGTCTCCACAATTCGTTTTTGCTTGCGGGTTAAATCTAAGACTTGGATTGAAGGCGCAGTGAGAATGGTATGTTTTTCAATTAAGTATTTGCCTTGCTCGTCTTGTAGTGCGGCGAAGGGGACGAGAAACAACGATTTTTGCGGGATAAAGATGACACGCGCATTAGGGTCTTTTGGGAGCAAGTCTGCAATGGGTGCAATGAGTAGTTTATGAAGTTGTTGTAAATTTTTGGTCGAGTTTTCGCCTTGGGGATTAATAACAGTTACATCAAAGATGTTGCGACCTCTAACACCGATATCATCACGACTGTTGGTAACGAGAACTGATAAGGATTGATTCAGAGATTTAAGGTCTACTTTTTTAAAAGCAATTTTACCCGTAGGTTTAATTATCCAAATGTAGAGTTTTTGTTGCCATTCTCTATTATCTTTTATTTTGAAGGCTTCATCAACAATCGAATACTGAACGAGTGTTGCGTTTTGTTCAAAAGCAACTTGCTTAAGTTCTTGAATTGTTGGAGGTTTTATATCGGGTAGATTGCTAGGGTTTTCTGCTAATTTAGAATCTAATAACTCTACCAAAGCACGACCGCGACTGCGCTCGGCAATTAAGAGTGCTTTGTCAAATTTATTTTGAGCAACCAAGGCTTGTTGCAGAAAGCTATAGGAACCAGATTGTTGTTCAAAAAAAGAGATTTTTTGGTCATCTCTTAATTGTCGCGCTCGTAGAGATTCCAGAATCTTAATAGCTGCGAATAAAGTGGTTTCGGCTTGAGCATATTTACCTTGAGTATTGTACACTCCCCCAATATTGTTGAGCGTCGCACTTTCCCCAGCTTTATCACCAATTTCAGTGCGAATGGCTAAAGCTTGTTGAAAATACTTCAACGCTTGCGGGTACTGTCCCCGCTTGTCATAAGCTGCCCCAATATTGTGGAGTGCCATCCCTTTTGCTGCCTTGTCACTCATTTCTTGAGCAATTGCTAAAGCTTGTTGAAAATACTTCAATGCTTGTGGGTACTGTCCCTGGTTGTGGTTAACGACCCCCATATTGTTGAGCGTTGTCCCTTCTTGTGCCTGATTACCAATTTCAGTGCGAATGGCTAAAGCTTGTTGAAAATACTTCAACGCTTGCGGGTACTGTCCCTGGTGGCGGTAAACTTCTCCAATATTGTGGAGGGTTGTCCCTTCTCCCACCTTGTTACCAATTTCTTGGGCAATTGCTAAGCCTTGTTGATAAGACTCCAAGGCTTGAGAGTCCTGTCCTAGGCGACCATAAACCACTCCCATATTGTTGAGGATTATCCCTTGCGTTACTTTGTTACCAATTTCTTGGACAATCGCTAAGGCTTGTTGATAAGACTCCAATGCTTGTGGGTACTGGCTCAGGTTGTCATACACTACTACCTTGTTACCAATTTCTTGGATAATCGCTAAGGCTTGCTGATAAGACTCCAAGGCTTGTGGGTACTGTCCTAGGTTGTCATAAACTACCCCCATGTTGGTGAGCGTCATACCTTCTGTTGTCTTGTCACCAATTTTTTTAGTAATCGCTAAGGCTTTTTGATAAGACTCCAATGCTTGTGAATACTGTCCCAGGGAGTTGTAAACTTGCCCAATACCGTTGAGCGTCTTACCTTCTGTTACCTTGTCACTCATTTCTTGAGCAATTGCTAAAGCTTGTTGAAAATACGCCAACGCTTGTGGGTACTGTCCTAAGTTGGCGTAAGCGAACCCAATATTGTGGAGGATTGTCCCTTCTCCCTGGCGATGGCCAATTGCTTTAAAAGTGATTAAAATCTGCTCAAACGTCTCTAACGCCTCTCGAAACTGTCCTTTATTTAACTGCTGAATACCTAATTGATACAGCCGTAACGCCTCATCATCGCGTTGTTCTGTTGTCTGCGCCTGCGCCAAAACCGTATTGCTTCCCCAAGTAAGCCCTACCACTTGTAACGGACAACTCAACGAGATGAGCAAGGTTGCAGTAACAACGCTAAGGCGACGCAGATTATAATTCATAGCAGAATTCTCTAGCAGTGGGTTAGCGAACTGCTTATATATATCTCCCATCTTGGGAGGTTATGTAAAAATTCACTCAACTTCTTCCCAAAGATTCCGAAGAGTGCGCTGTTCGTAAATATTTTGACAATTTCCTTGCCTCAGTTGAGGATGAAATTGCTCAACAGCGGTTTCAGATGCTTTTTTCTTTCCTTCTAAATCCGTGAGTCTCTAATCGCTTACCTGAAAGGCGATTGATAAAGTAGCCATCTCTGAAGTGTTCATGGGTATGGCTTCTACAGCGATTCCACCACGCTCACCACTCAAATCATCAAGTAAATCCCCCATCACCTCAACTGGCTCTTTTAACTCCAACGCTCCTCTATCTTGATTTAGTTCAGCGGCTAGAGATGCTAATGTCTTGACAGCTCTTTCTAGGGGTGAACGGCTGACAATTACCAGCGCTTCTCCTGTTCCGGTTGCGATCGCTCTCAATTTCATCTGTTGCGGGTCGCCAATTAGTTGCGTTTGATTGGGTCGTAATTTCATCGTCTCATTTGACGCAGGCCACTGATAGGGAAACACCACCACTAATCCCCCAGTCGAGTCAATCAGTAGAGTTGTCAGATAGAGGTCGCTAGACTCGTGATTGGTAACTCGAAACTGAAATAGTTTATTCACTGGTAACTTATTAGCATAAGTTTGTTCCAACTCCTGACGAGTGTTTCTACCTCGACTGGAAGTTCTAGCAAGGGTTTGATTGGGTTGTTCTACCAAGTTCATCGAAACTTCTACAGAAAGCTGCGAAGAATCGGCATTCAAAGTCTTTTTAATAATCCGAACTGCTAACAGAGATTTGAGTTTAGCTGCCAGACGCTCCACCGCTGCCGTTACCGATTCCCCTGGTTCGCCAAAGGATTTCGGCACCAGTTCCAGTCCTTCGGTAAATAAACCAATACTGCCGACGGCTGGAAGATTTGCCCCTTGCTTTTGCAGTTTTTGCTGATAATCTGCCGTCATCCGACTGAAGATGTACTGCACCCCTCCCGGATAGGGGACATTTCCCGGTTGTGCAGGCACCGCTGCAATGCGATTAATCGCGGAGAGTTCCTGTTTAGCCGCGTTCGTCTCTCCTGCTAAAGACGGCTCGAGACCAATGCTTAACTTCAAATCTGCTGGCACAACCCGACTTGCTTCTTGCAGCAGCGTCCCTGGTTTTAGAGATGTATTAGTTGCTTTGTCTACCAGTTTCGCTTCTCCCCTTAAGCCGCTACGAGGAGAGATTAATTGCAATTTTCCCGATGTTTGCCCTTTGTCATCGACAATTGCGAATGTGGCACCGGGTTGGAAAGCTTCTAGACTTTCAGAGTCTACTCCTCCCAACCACAAAGTTGCCTTATCGCCTTCTACTTTGGTAATTACGGCATCAGTCGGAGGGAGTTGTTTGTTGATGAAATAAACTGGTTTTTTGGGGTCGCCATCTGCTAAAGGAACTTGACTAGAAAGCGAATTTATGCCAGTGGTAATTTGAGCGATCGCGCTTCCCACCGTATCGGTTTTTTGCCAGAGATACTGCGTCATCAGGTAGGTAAACGCACCAGCAGAAAAGCCATCGAACTCAGCATCTAAAGCTTCTTCTTCTCGTTGAGCAGAGGCAAAAACAACCCCTTTTGCAACACCTGCACAGCGCCGACGAGCCAGTTCGGATTCGGACAGTTGCAGCCGTTCCATCCAGCCTTTTTGATAAGCGATTTCTTCAGGACTGGGATTGAGTTTATCGCCGGGTACAGAACGCACTCGAAAGTTACCACGAGTACCGCCGCCAGAGTGACAACTATCTAGTACGACTGTGACATTTTCTGTGTTTAAAGCCGACATCAACAGAAACAAAGTGCGCCCCATGATGTCTGGTGCCAAATCTTTTTGCCCCTCATCGGCAACGACTAAAGTGCTATTAAATTCATCATTGAATGCCTGATTAGCACAACCTTGGATAGGATTTGGGTCGCGCAATCGAGAACCGTGACCGGAAAAATGGAAAACAACCACATCTCCCGGTTTAGCTTGTTTAATTAAGTGTTCTTCAAACGCTGTCAGAATATTGTTGCGCGTCGGCTGTTGAGCGGGAGCTTGATTGCTTGTCAACTTGACAATATCACTGGGATTAAAACCAAAACGATGAACCAAGAGTTCTTCTTGCAAAGCAACATCAGTAACACATCCTTCCAGATTTCTAAGAAAGCGCTCGTTTGCTGGATAATCATTAATTCCCACTAAAAGAGCAAGCTTGCGCGGGGTATTTTCCGCCAGAACTTGAGCGTAGCGATTTCCTTTGTTGATAATATCTAACTGGCTCAATCCCAAAGTAGTTATAGTTGAGCCAGCGAATTGTAAGAAATGACGGCGAGAAATACGGGACATTACTAATTCCTCCTAGTATCCTATTCGGGAATATTTAAGTAGGGGCGAAGTATACCCTTTGGGAAGAATATGCTTCTCCCTACACGTAAATTCTGATTACTCAACCGATGCTCCTACTCAGCTTCACCAATTAAGGTAAAAGCTGCCCAAGCTCTAGGATTATCGCGGTGTGTTTCCATCATCTTGAGCATTGCTTGGCGCAAGGATTGGGCTTTATCAAGTTTCTTTTGGTAAAGATTAGTATAAAACTCGGTCATTAATTCAGCCGTGGGAGCATCGGGGACAGCCCACAGGGAGACAACAACGCTGGGAGTACCGGCGATAAACAAAGAGCGGGATAGTCCAATTACCCCATCACCCGTGATGCGCCCGCGTCCGGTGTTGCAAGCACTCAGGACAACTAAATCTGCATTTAGTTTCAGATTAAGGATTTCTTCGGCAGTGAGTAGACCGCGATCGCTGCTAGTGGGTGCGAGTGCGATCGCGCTTTGCAATCCCTGGAAATCATTAAATAAGCCGTGGGTTGCCAGATGCACAATTCTAGCTTGAGATATTCGTGATAAAACAGCAGTTTTGGTGGCTGCATTGCCAGTAAGGGCGTTGGTGTTCAATAAAGGAGCAATCTCTTCGGCTTCTCGTTTTGCTCCTGGTAAGGAAGCTAGCTGTTGCGGCTTTTCTCCAATTTTAGGCGCTACGCTGGGCATGGTGGGATTTCCTATGATGATGGCATCTTTGGCGGATGCTTGCTTCACCTTTTCCCGTGAGGCGCGTGTTAGTTCTAGTACCTGAATTGAAGGTGCGGACAAAATTGTATGTTTTTCAATTAAGTATTTGCCATCTTTATCTTGCAGTGCGGCGAAGGGAACTACAAATAATTCACCTTGCGGGACAAAAATTACACGCTGATTTTGGTCGGTGGGCAGAAGGTCGGCGATGGGCGAAATTAATAGTTGATGAAGTTGCTGTAAGCTTTTGGCTGAGTTTTCTTGATTACCTGGATTTACAACTTCTGCTTTAAAAATACTGCGCTCGTCTACTCCGATTGAGTCACGGCTAGAGCTAACAAGGTCTTTTAAAGAGGTATTTTTTTGCTGCAATGGTTTTAGGTCAACTTTGCGGAAGGTTACTTCGCCTGTAGGTTTAATCACCCAAATGTAAAGGTCTGTTTGCTTGACTTGCGATTTATTTTGACTTTTAAAGTCATCATCAATAATTGAATATTGAACGAGAGTCGCATTTTGAGCTTTGGCAATTTGTGTAATTTGGGCAATATTTGGTGGTGGTGGGGAAGTAACGTTACCTCTAGTTTCTGAAGATAATCTCTTTACCAATAGCTCCACAAATGCTCTTGCACGCCCTCGTTCAGCAATTTCTAAAGCATCATTAATGTTATTTTGGGCAATAAAAACTTGTTGGAGTAGACGGTAGATACTAGCCTGGGTTTCAAAAATTGATACTTTATTGCTATCACTCAATCCTGACCGTAGAGACTCTAAAGCCTTAATTCCAGCAGTTAGGGTTTCTGTAGCTTCCGCTAGCTTCCCAGATTGATAGAGGTTACTACCCATATTTCTCAGAATTCGTCCTTCACCTGGATAATTCTCTATTTTCCTGGAAATAGTTAAAGCTTGTTGAAAAAGTTTCAGCGCTTGGGAATAATCACCTTGACTATCATAAGTTTTACCCATGTTGTTAATAGCTGTTTCTTCACCACCAAAGCTGCCAATTTTCCTATATATAACTAGAGATTGCTGATAAAAATCTAATGCTTGCGAATATTGACCTTGATATCTATAAAATTCGGCAATATTGTTGAGTAGCGCTGCTTCCAGACCAGTCACGCCAATTTTTCTAGCAATAATTAAAGCTTGCTGATACAAATTTAATGCTTTGGAATAGTCACCCTGGCTCATATAAACTGTTCCCATTGAATTCAGAACAAGAGCTTCTCCATTTTTGTTATTAATTTTTCTGCTTACATTCAAAGCTTGCTGATAAGTTTCCAGTGCTTGATTATATTGACCTAAATCATAATAGATAACTCCCAAGCTAAGGAGGGTTACTACTTCACCTTGAAAATCACCAACTTCTCTACGAATAACTAAGGCTTGCTCGTATAATTCCAATGCTTGAGAATATTGACCCAAACCATGATAAATCGTTCCAAGGTTACTAAGAGTTACCCCTTCGCCTTCGCGATCCTGAACTTTTCGACGAATAGATAAGGCTTGCTGAAAGAAATCTCGTGCTTGAGCATATTGATCTGAGCTTCTATAAACTGAGCCAATGTTGTTAAGTGCAGTTCCTTCGTTCCAGCGATCGCCGAGTTTTCTGAAAATCTCTAAACCTTGCCGATAAAATTTCAGGGCTTCTGGATATTGGCTGAGACTGCGATAAATTAACCCGATGTAGTTCACGGTTAATGCTTCGCCTTTGGTATCTTTTAGTTCCCGATAAATTAAGAGCGCTTCTTGAAAAGACTGTAATGCTTCCTGAAATTGGCTAGTCTTATACTGCTGATTACCTTGCTGATAAAGTTTATCTGCTTGCGCCTTCCTCTCCTCAACCGTCTGCGCCATCACCGCAGATCCACTAAATGTCACCGGAAAATTCAGCCAACAAGTCTGCAACCCAGTCAGTAGAACTGTGCTAGACGCAAGCAAGAAAAATCTTTTTAATTCCATAGCTGTAGGAGTGCGATCGCAGCGTTTAAGATATTGTCCGCTTACATATAATATCCTTGGGCAAGGGGTACTTATGTAAAAACCCAAGCCGTAGCCTATTGAGATGCAGAAACGTTTGGCTCATCTTCTGCACAGAAATCATGAGCTTGAAGAAGCGCGATCGCATTCCTTAATTCCTCTGAGGGATTTGGCACTGAATAGATTTCCCGCAGCGCATCTGACCAGAGTTCGCGTTCGGCAAAATAGTAGGCTTTCTCCATTGCCAAAGCCTCTGGTGATGGGTCTTTAAGCTGCTGTACGAGTGCTATTGAGATCAATTCGGCTGAAATGCGATCGCGTGTTTCCGGTTCCATCACTTGAAACATGACGCTGGTTTCAATTGGGTACGGCTCTGAAGCAGACAATTTCCATACATAAGACTGTCCAGGTTGCAATGGTTCCCCATCATAAACCGCCCTTGTCTCTCCTTTAATTGGTCGGTTCCAGAATGCCTCTTTATCCCCCTGACGAGATAGCTCAATTCGCGTTACCGTTCCACCTGGGATATTCCAGAGAAACAGAGGGCGATCGCTCCAAATCTCAAGGATTTCCCCTTGTTTTGAATGAAGCGAATCTGCGTCTACCAGTTTAGCGGGAGCGATCGCGCAAATCGCTCCTCCTCTCCCGCCCCCTCCTTTCCTTTTACGACGTAATTTCTTCCAGATATCACCCCACGATAAAGCTAGATATGTCTCATTGCTTTCTGTTAGGACGGGATGCGGTTGTTGTCTGATTGCCGCTTGTAGAGGCACTGAGGAAGAAGTTGTAATCAAGGCAGATATTAACAAAATGGATTGGAGTTTTTTTAAGTTAAACATGAGACTTTTCCCTGAATGCTAAACGAATATAATTCCAAAACAAAACTGTTGGTAAAAACCAAGGTAATAACATCGCCGCCGATATATAGATTTGCAAGGAGGCGATGATATAAATGGTTGTAGCCGTTCCTAACTTTATTACCCAGCGTTGCCGTTGATGAAGATTATCCTGCAACATCAGCGTTACGCTTTTCCCCAGCAATCCTGAAAGTAAAATCATCCATAAATCGGGGATAGGTATCACCAATCGCCGCGTTAATAAATGATGAAGCATATAAGCATGAGCTTCACCGCCAGGAAAATTTTCCTCCTCCCAACCGCGCCAGAAACCGACAGCTAAAGGAATCGCATAATTATCTTCATTTTCTCCTTCTAACCCGGCTCCTTTATATCCACCTGGAGTAATCAACACCACTTCATTCTTAAAGGTGTCTGGTACTTTTCCTTTTCCTAGGCAATCTCCTAGTAACTTACAGGCAGAAATGCGTTCGTAGGCAGATTCGGGGGGAATAGAAAAGTCAATAATTGGATGCAACCATGCTTGAATAAAATTTTGAGAAAAGCGGGTAAGTGAATGAAGGCGAATTTCTTGTAAAAAAGCTATTTTCTGGTTGGGTTGGCTTATTTGATTTAAATAGTTAATCGCTGAGGAATTAAAATCTGTCCGAGCCTGCAAATTGGGTTGCGGTAAATTCGGCGGTAATTCTTGATTCAACACATACGCTATCGCTAAGAGGTAAGCAAAAGGATACATCTGTGAACTTTTGGGTTCTGCTGGCAAAAGTTCAACATACCAAGGGAAGAACATGATATCCCCTTCCAAACTCCAATTGAGGTTGGCAATATCCTTGCTTACCCCTGACCTAGGAGTGGATTCTCCCTCTCCAGAACCAAATACCAACCAAGTATTTTTATTAACAATATTCTGTACAGATTGCTTAAGTTTTAAACTGTTATTCGGTTGCTTTTTATCATCTAAGATATAATCGATGCCAATAGTTTTAGCTTCTAATTCAGAAACCCGATTCAAAAGTAATGCTACATAACGATAATCGATAGGGTAAATTTGTTTAATTTTATCCGCATCAGCCTTTAGAGATTCGTCATCAATTTGGATAAGTCGCACGGGTGAACTTCCTTTGGCTGGCACTTGGAAGGTGACTTGGCGATAGAAGGCTTGAAGTAAAATGCGCGGTTCTAATAATAAGTTTTGTACGGGTGGCAATAAACTTAAAAACAGGATAGCGCCTAGCCACCAGGCTTCTTTTTTCGTTGGCAACCAGCGGTTTAGTGTGTCAAAAAAGCCAAAAGGTTTAATGCAAAACAGCTCGGCTTCTGGATGCCGAAATAGGGAGGGAACCAGGTAAGCAGAAGGGTAGGAAAGATGCTTTTCCTGTTGTTTAAGAAATAAACTTGCCTCCAGCAAAGCTGAATGAACATCCTTGTATTGAGTCAAACTGGCGAGAAACTGCACCAAAAATTCTTGTGCTACCTGATTGTGAATCGGTTCCCGCATTACTGCTACCTGGCTCAATCCCAAGTTAATCAAGGATTCGGCAATATTCATGCCACTACACGAGTTGAAAATTGCAAACTGAAGTCCCCGTTTTTTCGCCTGTTTCAGTGACTCTTCAATTTCCCAAATCGAGATTGAGGTGTGTGGTGCAATGCCTAATTCTCCACCCGTCAGGACAGTTTCATTACTGTGTCCGGCAAAAAATAAGATATCCCAACCTGGCTCCGATGCGATCGCTTTCTGGATCTCCATTTTGAGTGCATCAGCATCAAAAAATCGAGCCTCTATATTCTTAGGGATATTCAGTTCAGCTTTCCCCTGGTTCCGTTTCCAACCAATCAACTGGATATCTGCAACACGATCAAGCGATCGCAGTGCTTCTCGATCAGCTTCCAAATTCAAGCCAGTGTCATCCCCTAAAATCGCTAAAACCCTAGCTTTACGGCGAATCGGACGAACGGGTTCATTCAGAATATTGGCGGGAGTGCGAGCAATGCGTATTTGTTGAGTAGCACCCAAATCCGTCCCAATTTCCCAAATTTCCCACGGTAATCGCGCCAGTTCTAGAGGAGTGCAAGTCAGGAACACCTCAACCGTATGATGTTCCGGTTTATGAGCCGCCTTGACAATCTCGCGGCGAATACTAACTAATTCAGGAGTGAGCAACCAGTGTTGAAATTCTTCCCCTAGCTGAACCTCTGCATTCACCAGTTCGCGATGTCGATCAACTGGGAGAGTGCCTTTACCGCTGATGACCTTGTGCCCTCGCAGCCGCCTATAGTAGTTGAGATAGGCGCTTTGCCACTGTTCGTAACTCCTGGTCAGCGAGAGGGGATAATTCAGCTCTACAGAGAGTATTTTTCCTTTCCCCCAAGACAACTCAAAGTCGCAAACAGTGCCAACTTGCTTAACCCTAAGCTTAAAAACTATTCTATCCATCATTTAATTTTGGATTTTGGATTTTGCGGAGGTCGGAGTTGTCCTGCCTCTGATGATTTTCGAGGAGTTATAAAATAAATTCAAACGGCGGCAAAGTTTGGAATTCCCCAGTTTCCGAGGTAATGGTTGCGAGAAATTTATCTTGATAAGTCCCCGCCACTTGAGTAAAAATATAGTCCTCGTCCCCATCTAAGTGCAGTGTATCTTCTGCCAAAACTTCCACGCGATCGCTTACGCGCAACGTCATCTCATCGTGAGATTCATTTCCAGAAATCGCCTTTAATATCAGCAATAACGTCCAGCCATCATCATCCGGGAAAGACCAGGTAACAGCATACAGCCGCACCCGATTTACTAGGGTTAAGTCTCGGTAAGCACGACCCGTATTGGCTGGAATCTCTAACTGATTATTGCGACTAATTTCTATCAAAATTTCATCTAATTCTTGAGATGGGTTTTGTTCGTTTCTGCGGATGGAGAATGATGCTGGCAACTCTCTTAGTGGCTCAGTTCCGCGCAAAGGAGACGGTGCTGGCAAGGCTTCCCAGGACAATTCTTGCATTACTTCATCCACTTGGTTGCGTAACCAGTTCCTGACATTTACTGCTTGCTGAGTCAAGATTTGCAGCAACTCTGATAGATGGTTGGTAACGGTTGCTGTATTCTCAGTTAGCGGCTGGTAGAGCCAATTAAGTAAATCCGGCGTCGTTAGGACTGCTGTTCCCTGCTCCCACGTCAAGATTTGCCACAAAGGACGATTACGCAGTTGGGGTAATAATGTTAATAGGGTAGCCTGCATTCGAGCTAGGGTATTCTGACGATTTGTTGGGATTTCAGGTAAAGGAATTGCTGATGGAACTAAACATTGCAAATAAAGCAATAGTTCATTAGGTTCGCGATTAAACCAAGCAATCGGAATCTGATAATTCCAATCCGCTTCTGGTTGTAATTGCGGTTGATAATTAATCAGTTGGTCGTGACGCAAAAAACCTCTAATTGCTGCAATTCCTAAGTCTTCCTCAATGCCAATAACTATATAAAAATGAGCGGTAAATTCTGGTATATCTACTACCGCTCTGGGAGTAGTGACTTCTTTATCAGTTAAGGTGATAGTAGGAATTAAACAAACCTTGAATTCGCTAATTCTCAAATTAAAAACGGCGTCAATTGCATTAGCATACTGGGGTTGAAAAACTGAAGAGCGTTCTCTATATAGAAAAATTTCCGGTTCTCGTTTCCGCAGCCATTCTTCAAAACTAAATAAACTTAAAGCTTGAAGATAAATTTGCCATTTTCGGTCTTCATTCCCTACTTGGTTGCTCAATTCTACAGCTTGGTCAAGCTGCTCCGATTCTAAGGGAATTGTTTCTGGCAATTCTTCAAGTTCGACCCAATCATCTGCCAAATCTGTTAAGTAATTCATGCTCGTTCTTCTTTCTGGCTATTCAGATGGTTACAAATAGTTGCCGCTAGTTGACTGTTCATCACTCGGTTGTGTCCTATGTGAGATTCTTTTTTCGCCTTCTCAATCTCTGTAGAAATCTCTTTATCTAAAATGAATTGGACTTTTGACTCCAAATCTTGGAGCTGCACGGGATTAACGTAACATTGAGCTAACTTTAAAACGCAAGCTCTCAAGCACAATAAGGTTCGGCGTCCAATATCACTGCGTAAGTTTTTGAGTTCCAGCAGGCGGCTTACTTGAGGCTGGTCTTTTAAGCCGAGTTGGGGAGCAATTTCTTTCATGGGAACTCCCTGACAGTGAAATAAATGAAGTGCCTTGAGGAAGTTTTGCGCTTTCTGATTTTTTTTTGATTGCAAATAGATAAAGCGAGCTTGAATAACCTGCTTGACAGACTGAGATAAACAGGTATTAAATTGCTGGTGATAACCTGCTAAGAACTCTGATTGCTCATTAGAATTATCCTCACTGGATGTTCTATTTATTTCCGCGGAATTTCTTGAATTATCTAACGGTAAGCCTTTGCGAGTCCGGAGGCGTTCGGCTCTGAGTAACTGCGCGAGTTCTTGCAATTCTCTTAAGATTTGTTCGGGAAATATTGTCCGAGTGGTTGACAATTGTTCAGCCATTTGACGCAATTGCGAGGCGGTTGGGTCTGGATATCGGCTTTTCTCTCCAGCCTTGCGGTGCTGCAAAAGTTGGGTGCGATAAATCTGATGGTAGCTATCAAGTAGCTGAAGTGCTTGGTTGATTTCTGCTGGTGTCCGGTCAAACTTTAATAAAACTCGCTGTAATCGTCCGGGGTTCATGTAACTCAGAATCATCCAGTCAGTCACTTGCTCAATTCCGTGTTCGAGTAAGAATCGTTTGAGGAAGCGATCGCTTTTTACCATCCTGACCGTCCAAGTCGATAATTTACTCTTATCCGGGTCAAAGGTTTGCAAAATTCGAGCGGTTACAGATGGATAGTTTGTCCGGCTTTCATCCATTTCCTGACGCGGAGAACGCAAAGTGCTATCGAGTACCAACGGCAACAGCTCTATACTGGTGAAGTCATGGTTTTTGCCAAACTTCTGCTCTAGTTCTAAGCAAAATTCTTGAATTTGATGAGAGATAAAGCAGCGCAGACACACCTCAGCCATCTGACGGCGAGTGTCATCGTTCTGGAACCACTGCATGAGTTGGCGTTGAATTTCCCGGTCTGGCATATCCTCTCGGTCAGAGAGTTCGGGAAATTGAGTCAAGAAAAAGGCTTTTGCCGACTCAACTTCTTCAGTTCGACACTTGCCGAAACTATCAATTCTCATCAAAAGCCAGTATCTCGATGCCGTACCCATCGTTATTTCACTCAATTGTGCAAATGCAAAGCGACTCTGAAATTCCTCATCCTTGCCTCGCGTAAACCAGGATGCCGATCAAAGTCAATTGAGGCAAGTTCGGGGGAGCTGATTGAACGGCTAAAAACGATAAGGATAACTTTAAACAAAGCGAGTGACATCTTCAAGAAATTCCCGCTTTTCCCCAAACTTCACTCGGCTACTTTTCCATTCCTATCGCCACAACTTGCTCAGACGTTCTACCTGCTGCGGCGGGTTTTAGCCAGCTTGCGACTAGCTCCGGCTTTGTTTTTCGAGCAAAAATGCGAATTGCATGGTAACTGACTTTTTCCCGCAGACGATAGACTTCCCTAGTCCGCAAATTCAAGGCGCGAGCGATCGCTTGTTGAGAATTGCCAGCGAGGTAAAGTTCCAGCCAAACCGCTGCTTCTCGACTGACATTTTCGGCTAAATAGTTGTAAAACTCCTGCTTTACGGTTGTCCGCAGAAACATTTGTTCTTCAATTGCTTGATTCTCTTGATACTCGGCAACTGCGTGGATATCGAGGAAACTAACCGGATTGTTTGTCTCGTGGGACACCACTTCCTCAGAAATCAGTCGCACCAGTTCACCATCGGGGATATGAGTCATCCCTCCCCGCCGGGAACGACGTAGATAGTTAAAAAATCTATAAACTAAAAGTGGCTGGTTGCGAATTGGTCTGAGACAGTATTCTTCGATGCTGCTCATCAGTAGAGAGTTGCCTAAGCGAGCGTCTGAAGTACATTTGCTAATCCAGGCAATTTGCTGTTGAATGTAGCGATCGCGATGCAATAATTCCTGAATGACTTCTTGCAACACATCGACAACCGTTGCCGAGCGATCGCGCGATAGCGCCACCCAAGTCCGAATTTTATTCTTCAGCAATACTAAACTCCCCAGCCGAGTCGTCAAGTTGCAATAAGCACGCTCTGGTGCCACGCCTAAGTAGCGTTGCCGTAAAATGCGATAGCGATAATCCATCGCTTGCAAGGCAATTACCCTCTGAGTTGCGTTAAACGTTTCAAAACGCTCTCCTTCCTCTCCCACCAGCCACAGAGCAATACTTTCATGGGTTGCTGCGCTATAGCCAGGACAGTCAGATGCCAGCTGCTTCGCCACCTCAGTTGGAGACAGCACAACGGTTAGAAATTTTTTCATTTCAATCGCCGAGAGTGTGTGTTCTACTCGGCTATATCTTCAGTCAGGCTGAGGTTATGTATTTTTGATCCGGTTTCTCCGAAAGGATTCTCCCGGAGAAACCCTGACAGGGTACTATCACAATTCTCTATTCGATGCAGTACGGTTTAACCCCACCCTTGCCCCTCGACCTTCCCTTCACTTCAACTAGAGGGGTTCAATATTCTCCCCTCTCCGTTCACGGAGAGGGGCTGGGGGTGAGGTTCCGAGTGATATAGCACTCAAGTTAGAACCGCTATAGGGATACAAAAGCAAATAGGGGCAGGATTATCCCGCCCCTAGAATCAAAGCAAATAGGGGCAGGATTATCCCGCCCCTAGAATCATTGATTGAGTCTGGTGTTTATTTAATTCCAGACGCTGCTAATCAATCGCATCAGCAGCCTTGTCTGCTGCCCGCTTAGCACTCTCAATTACATTTCTGCCTGCATATTTACTATTTTCCTGGACATTGTCAGCTGCCTGCTGCGTTCCTTTACCCAGGTCTTTGGTTGCATCCTGAGTATTGCCCTTGAGATTTTCAATTCCCTGCTTTGTTCCCTTAGCGAAATCACTAGCCGATTTTTGCGCTTTGTCGCCAATTGCGTCGGTATTTTGCTTGACATTCTCACCGAACTGTTTAGCGTTTTCGCCCTTCTTATCCAGAATCCGCTTGGTGTTTGTACCTACGTCATCGGTCTCGTCAATTACGTGGCGCTCAGCATTGTCAATTAGGCCTTTTGCCTTAGCTGCTACGCCTGAGGTGTCTCTTCTGGGATCGGTATCGCTATAGTCGTTCATCCCACCTTTATACTCATTGGTTAAGGCACCTGTAGGAACGTCCTCCCTAATTTGGTCGGCGGTCTTCGCTTGTGCCCCACCATTACAAGCGGTGGTAACAAAAATGATCGTAGCGGACAAAAACACGGTCAGGATTTTGCCCAA
Organism: Trichocoleus sp. DQ-U1; assembly: GCF_039961925.1. Lineage (NCBI taxonomy): Bacteria > Bacillati > Cyanobacteriota > Cyanophyceae > Leptolyngbyales > Trichocoleusaceae > Trichocoleus > Trichocoleus sp. DQ-U1. The sequence goes on from NZ_JAMPKB010000015.1 coordinate 33,482, forward strand.
GTTGATTTTTTTCAACCAATTAATTACGCTGTTCATCAAAAAAACTCCTTTTTCTGTACGAGTCAATGGTTGTTTTGGTTAGCATTGCAATCCGAGATTTTCGATTGACTGCCAATCGAAAATCTCAATTATTTGCTTATTTGTGCAAAGCAGGGTTGCTTTGCATTTCAGGTCTCTGACCGGCTTCATCTGATTTATCTTTGATGAAGCTGGAAGCCTCTTTGAACTCTTCACCGATACTTTCTAATATCTTGGCATTAGGATCGCTGCGATTGATTATAGGTTGACGACCTCCAGCTCCAGAGACTTCAAAATCCTCTGAAGTTTTTATGGGCAATTCTTTTTCCTTTGCGGCTCGACCTGCTGGTGTCTCAGCACCCGGGTAGAGGATTTCAGAATCGCTGGTAGCAATTAACTGATTGGACAGGATCTGTAAGTCAGCGCGATCGCGTGGATTCGCTGTTTTGCTGACGTTAGGATCGGTAGACATTTTGTAATTCGTGTAGCCATCTCCACCATTGCTGTGGGGATTGTTGTTCCCTCCCATTTGCACGGGGGGATTTTGTGGACGTGCCCCTAAAGAATCGCCATTGTTACAAGCGCTGGTAACAATTAGCAACGCGCCTGCCAAAAAAACGGTCAATATTTGACGTAACCGTAGTTTTTTAAAGAAAGCAGTTAAGTGTTTCACACACTACTCCCAAGATTTTTACGAACTGTCATAAACAATACAAAAGCTACAGTGTTCCTACCTCTAGCGCAGGTCACATTCTGGTTGCAACTAAAAGCAACCTCTCTCTAACCGTAGAGAGATTCCCAAAAAATAAGCAAAACTACGGTGATATTGGTTGGTTCACGACCATGCCAGCTAAAAACATCGCTCAGCCTAGAACTTGGCTGATTTTTCTCAATCTTTCAGCATCTGATGGGTCTGGGCATCGCTGCCTCAAACGCGATCGCTGACATCAAACTTGCCTCACCATCAGGTAGCGGATCGTTATCCGTATCCCAGATGTGCCAAGCTTGGCTGGGAAATTGTTCGCGAATGTCTGCAAAGTGTAGAAACAGAAGAGCGATCGCTCCCTCTGGCAAAAGTTACAGACTCGCTACCGTTCTCACTTTGGTATTCTCATACTCTAGGATGAGGTATTTGCCTCAACTCGCTACCCAGTGTGAAAGGTCATGAAAAAAATTTGGTCATCCCTGAAGCCGTACTTGCGCTGGGTGATTCTCGGCGGGACGCTATTTTTTTTGGCAAAAGCTCTCAAAGACAATTGGCGGGAAGTCGCAGCCATCCGAATGACTGGTGCGGGATGGACAAATCTAGCGATCGCCTTTTTGATTACTTTACTGGCTCATACTTGGTCTGGATTCGTCTGGAGTTGGATTTTGCAATCGTTCCGGCAACCCGTTCAGCCTCGATGGGCGCTCCAAGTTTACCTGAAAACCAACCTTGCCAAGTATTTACCAGGGAATGTCTGGCACTACTACGGGCGCATCGTGGCGGTGACATCCCACGGGGGTTCTTTCGGTGCCGCGACTCTCAGCGTGTTACTCGAACCCCTGCTGATGGCGGCTGCCGCTTTATTAGTTGCCTTAGCAGGTAGCCAGTTAAGTTGGGCCGGTGTCCCCCAGAATACCCAGACGAGAACCTTACAACTTCTTGGTTTGGGTGTAGTTTTGCTGGGCGTTCATCCCCGAATTTTGAACCGGCTGATGCAGTTGGCAAGTAAATTGAAGGGAAAGAAAGCAAGAGGTGCAGGGGCGCAGGGGCGCGGGGGAGAAGAAAATGCTATCTCTGCTTCAGCTTCTCAACCCCCCACAGAAGCCGCAGAAGCTTCTTTTCGACTTGAGCGCTATCCTCTATTTCCTTTGTTGGGAGAAATTGGCTTTTTGTTACTGCGTGGCGCGGGGTTTTTGTTTGCCATGCTAGCGCTGACACCAGTGAATCCCAATCAAATCCCAATGCTGCTGAGTGGGTTTAGTTTGTCATGGCTATTGGGTTTGATTGTTCCCGGCGCACCTGGGGGAATCGGGGTATTTGAAGCGACAGCGATCGCTCTATTCGGTCAACATTTTTCTGCCGCCATTCTCCTCAGCGTCGTCGCCCTATTCCGCTTGGTGAGTATTTTAGCGGAAGCCGCCGCTGCTGGATTGGCAACTTTGAGCGAGCTGAAGGATCGCTAAAAGGGCTATCAACTACAGCTATGACAACTTTATTCCCCCTCAATCCAGGTTCCCCTCACCGAAAACCGGGGAGGGATTAAGGGTGGGGTTCCCCTGTCCCGCTTTCAACGGGTAGCCAGAAACCTAATCCTCTGCAACTTGATCTGACATCGCCTCTGCGATCGCAGAAGTTGCAGCTTTTATATCGCTATCTAACTTCAGTTGAGAAAAAACTCGATACATCTGTGCCGTCCCGTTAGGCAGCTTCTTCGTGCCATTTCCGTTCATCTTGATCAAATTGTATTGAACGTTTTCACCATAGATAGCAAAGGTTATATGAAATATTTCAAAGAAATTCACGACCCACTTGCAATCCTCTTCCGGATAGTGCATATAGTATTTGATTAACTCAGCAATGCAAGTTTCTAAATGGGTGCGAACATTTTTACAAATTAATAAAATTTTCAGCAGTACGATTACTAAAGTCAAAGGATGCCCTTGCGACATCAATAAAATAAATAGAGGCGAAGGTTCCCGATGATTTTCAGTCGTTAAATATTCGATCACCCGATTACAGGTTCTTAATAACAGGGCATCATCTAGCGTTTCTTCATGATGATTTTCATATACAACATCTAGCTTTTCTTCTAATTTTGTTTTCAAGACCTCTACAAATTTTCTGTTTTCCACAGAAAAAATTAAATACTTTTGTAGACTATGCTTAAAATTTTTGTAGAGAAGTCCTTGAGTTTGTTGGAGAAAAATATTTGCCAGATTTGTATAGCTAAATGGCCCCCGTTTCGCAACAATCGTCTTGATCAGACGCAGTACCTCATCCCCTAAACCAGTCGGGTTTTTAGGCAAAATTTCTCTAGGCATCGCCGACTGCGATCGCGTGGTATACATTGCTAGCTCAAACTTAAAGCGATCTTTCAGTTCTTGCGACAATGCTCTGGCGGCTTCCCGCTGTTCGACGGGGTTTGAGAGATTCGCATATTGAGGAACTAACAGATAAGAAGTATAACGATGGCTCCAATGGGTTGCTTCATGTTCTTCGTATCTAGCAGCAAATATCTTTAAATCTTGATAGTCTTGGCTTTTAATAAAATTTACAAGCCAAAGTCTCAACTTACTTAAACTTGGAGACAAGGTTGACTTGCTAATATTTAAATCGCTAAATACTAAAACTAATTCTTTAATTGCTTTATAGCTTCGCGTCGTTTCCCAATTATTGATGAGGATATAACAAGAGCGCTTTAGGGTGTTTTTAAATTCTTCTTCATCATTCGCAAAGATAATGTCTGAAAGCGCTTTGACCGCGTCGGTATTAACAGCATTAGGACTGTAATAAATAAATAACTGCTTAAATTCTTGCAGAACGGCTTCTGGCGGCCATTGCTGAACAATGTCCACCAAAAAACGATAGATCATATCTCGATCTGGCTGGTTGGAAATGACACGAAACTCGGCCTGATATCCATCTGATAGAATGTCCCTGACCATTCCATTAATTAGGACTATTGAGTCCTTCCTTAGAGTGTGAAGAGAGAAAGTAGATGGCACCCAGCGTCAATGCTAATTGCAGTGTATAGTACTTGACTTGACTGCCCATAGCAATCCTTGAAAATACATACGCTTGGGGAACTTGCTCTCAACCGCTAAGGATCTTCGGATTCAGACCGGAGACGGTTAATTTGTTCTTGCAATTCCTCAATTTGACGCTGTAGCGCATCCACCTCATTAACAGCGGTTTCTGATGGGACATTCACCGCGCCCTGTACAGGGGAACGTTGGTAATTGCCCCGGCGAATCTGACGATATTCCTCTGAGTTTGCCCACTCCTGCAAATGGTGAAGGCGATCGACCGTAAAGGGATGGGTCGTAAACCAACCTTGAGTAAAGTTATTGTAAAGTAAGAACTTGTAGACTTGATTCAACCCGTCTTCGTCCAATTCCTGATATTTTTGCGATTGACGAATAAATTCATCTAAATTTACTTCATTGGCATAACGGGCGCTGCCACCAGCAAATTTCATCATTAAGTGCATCACCGGATTCAGGTCATCTGTCACCAGGAAAGCGGCTCGATCTGCTGATAATTCGGCTTTACGGCTCCATTCAATAAATGCCAAAACCAAGCCGGTACTGACCAAAGTGCTGAAGCCAAAGGTCGCGTTCCCGATAAAATTGACAGCTTGCAAAGCCCAAACCGCCATCTGACGTAGGGTCGTGTGACCGCATTTAATATGTCCTAATTCATGTGCAATGACTGCCCGAAGTTCCGCTTCGTTGAGCAGGTCTAAAAGTCCAGAGTTCAGGATCACATAAGGGCGTTCTTGTCCGAGGGCGCTGGCATTAACCCAAGGCGCTTGGGAAACGAAAAGCGTTGGTTCTGGGTAAACGTCCAGATCGCGCAAGCATTCCCGGAAAATGCCATAGATGCTAGCATACTGACGCGGCCCGACCTGAATGCTATTGCCCATGTGGTAGACAAACTGGGGACGCTCAGAGGCAAATTCCACAAATTTACGGGCAACCATATCAAATCCAGGCACGCTGCGTAAGGCTTGCTCGGCTTGTCGGTCGAGGGGATGTCTAAAAGCTTCACTGGAAATTCCGGTATAAGTAGGCATATTGATGAGCCTTATACAGCGTTCTACTGAACTATTAAAGCCTAGAAATACAACGAGCGGCTTTTGATCTACATCACAGGGATGCGCGATCGCCGTGTCGTTAAACTGCCACAAAAACTGCTTGATTTAAGCAAGTAACCAACCTACATCTGAGAAAACTTGACACGGCGGCAGTTATCGGAGTGAAAATCACTTCAAAAACTAATTTTCATGTGAATTCTGGGATTCAGCTTTGCTTCTATTGGTTCCCCTTTTTGTAAATGTTGTTCAACGATCGTCTGGACATCGCTGGGTTGAACTCGGCAGTACCAAGTTTCTTCCGGGACAATTCGCACTGTAGGACCACAGCTGCACTGTCCCTGGCAACCGCTCCCCGTCACCATGACTCCGGGAATATCAGCACTCTCAAAAGCGGCAAGTACCTCTGCGCTTCCATTTACCAAACAGGAACGGTACTGGCAAACGATGACGCAACGCCGATCTTGCTCCAAACACTTTTCTTGCGAACCAGTTTCCACTTTTGAGTCCAGCACAGTATAAATTCCTATGGCTCTATGTTAACTTCGCCTTAGCAGACCAGGGGAAAAGTTGGTAGCGCTGGGGAGAGTCCTTTTTCAGGCAATGCTCATTTATTAGGGATTTGATAGCCTTATAGATTGGAATCAGAGTATTTTTAGCAATTTGCTAAAAAGTCGCAACGCCAATCTAGGAGAATATTTGAGTGAGCTATCTCGAAACTGCTGCTGAGTTTTATAGTGAAGTAGCGCAGACGCCACAAGTCGGACTTTGTTGTGTCCAAAGCAGTCCCCTGCAACTGCCAGGACTAAAAATTTCGCCTCAGATGCAGGAGATGAACTACGGTTGCGGTACTACCGTCCATGCCGCTGAACTCGCTAATGACCCGACGGTGCTATATGTCGGCGTTGGCGGTGGTTTGGAAGCGCTGCAATTTGCTTATTTTTCTCGCCGTCCGGGTGGGGTGATTGCCGTCGATCCAGTGGCGGCGATGCGCGAGGCAGCGACTCGGAACTTAGCGATCGCTGCCCAAGAAAATTCCTGGTTTGACCCCAGTTTTGTGGAGATTCGGGAAGGCGATGCCTTCTTCCTCCCAGTGCCAGACGCCTCTGTAGATGTGGTGGCGCAGAATTGTCTATTTAATATCTTTGAACCTGCGGACCTGCATCGGGCGCTTCAAGAAGCCTTCCGGGTGTTAAAACCAGGGGGCCGCCTACTGATGAGCGACCCGATCGCCACTCGTCCCATCCCACCTCATCTGCGGCAGGATGAACGGTTACGGGCAATGTGTCTGTCGGGTGCTTTAACTTACGAGCAATATACTCAGCATCTTATTGATGCTGGATTTGGGCAGATAGAAATTCGAGCGCGGCGTCCTTACCGACTGCTGGATTGTGCTAGCTACGGGTTGCAGGAACCATTGCTATTAGAAAGTTTGGATTCTGTTTCTTTTAAAGTGGCAATTCCTGAAGATGGTGCCTGTATTTTTACGGGAAAAACGGCGATTTACACCGGCACCGAAGAGTTTTTTGATGACTCAAACGGGCATATCCTCCCACGGGGTTTACCCGCAGCGGTGTGCGATAAGACAGCAGGGAAGCTAGGTGCATTGATGCCAAAAGACATCCTGATTACTGATTCAACCTGGTACTATACGGGCGGCGGTTGCTGTTAAGTGACGAATTTGCTGGGTGCTTGGATAGGATAGCTGAAGAGATTCTTCAATAAAACTTGATGGCTAAACTACCCGCGATCGCACCTCCTTCCGTTTCTTCTGGCTTTCATGCCCTGTCTGACCCCCTACGGATTCAAGTGTTAGAGCTGCTCCGCGAACAAGAGCGCTGCGTCTGCGAACTCTGCGAACAGTTGGGGGTCACTCAGTCTAAACTTTCCTTTCACCTAAAAACTCTCAAAGAAGCCGCTTTAGTTTGCTCCCGACAAGAAGGACGCTGGATTTACTACAGCCTCAATCTGCCTCAATTTGTTGTTTTGGAGCAGTATTTGGCAGAGTACAGTCGCTTCAGCCCGCTCTTATCAGCGCTTCCCTGTAAAGACTAGGCTTGACACATCAATTTTTTTTGAAATATGCTTAATGCATCAATTTTTTTTGAAATATAAGTTGCAGAAAATTCTTTGGTGCTGGGGATGGTCGTGAAATCAGTGTCGCGGATGGCGCGTTGTAACTCAGTTTTCCAATCGTGCAAGCAACAAGCGATCGCTGAGGGAGTGGGTACATTCATCCTGGTGTTTGCCGGTACGGGTGCCGTGATGGTAAACCAAATTAGCGATGGCGCGGTGACTCATCTCGGCATCAGCTTTGTGTTTGGCGCAGTTGTTGCCGCTTTAATTTACGCCTTGGGACACATTAGCGGCGCTCACTTTAACCCGGCGGTAACGCTGGCTTTCTGGACAAGCGGCTTTTTCCCGAAACGCCAAGTATTACCCTACATCTTGGCGCAGTCTTTAGGAGCAATTGCCGCCTCAGCTTTACTCTGGATGGCTTTAGGGCGCGTTGGCAATCTGGGTGCGACGGTGCCGCTAGAAGGGAATTGGCTGCAATCCCTGGTGCTGGAAACGGTTCTCACCTTTATTTTAATGTTTGTGATTTTTGGTTCCGGTCTCGATCGCCGCGCCCCGATTGGCTTTGCGGGGTTAGCGATTGGCTTGACGGTGGGGCTAGAGGCGGCGTTTATGGGGCCAATTACCGGAGCGAGTATGAATCCAGTGCGATCGCTCGGCCCCGCTTTAGTGGGCGGCATTTGGCAGCACCACTGGGTTTATTGGGTTGCACCCATCTTAGGGGCGCAATTAGCCGTGTTGATTTACAGCCAACTTTCCAACGGATTTCGGGACATTAAGTAAGGGAGAAAACCTGATGAAACGAGTGATGTTTGTTTGCAAGAAAAATTCTGCCCGTTCCCAAATGGCAGAAGGCTTTGCAAAAACACTGGGTAAGGGAGAAATTGAAGTGATTAGCTCTGGATTAGAAGCCTCTCAGGTTAGACCGGAAGCGATCGCTACCATGAAAGAAATCGGCATTGACATTACCAATCAACACTCGAAACCCCTTAGCGACTTCAAGGCTGAAGACTTTGATGTGGTAATTTCCCTGTGCGGTTGTGGAGTTAATCTGCCGACAGATTGGGTACTTCGGGAAGTCTTTGAGGATTGGCAGCTTGACGATCCGGCTGAACAGCCTGAAATTTTCCCCAGAGTGCGCGATCAGATAAAAGAACGGGTGACTAAACTCATCGAATCGCTAAAGGAAGAAGCGACACCTGTTGGATAAGGTTTCAATGACAAACCAAACACCGATAGAGCAACCAATTCAGCAGGTTCTTGAGCAAAAGTTATCCTTCTCATGACAACTTTCGAGCATCCACCCAGAATTTTATTCTTGTATGGCTCTTTAAGAGAGCGTTCTTACAGCCGTTTATTAGCAGAAGAAGCCGCCAGAATCATCGAAGGTTTTGGTGCAGAAACCAAATTCTTTGACCCGCGTGAATTGCCGATTCACGGTAGCGTAGAGGCTGACCATCCGAAGGTTCAAGAATTGCGGAATTTAAGCTTGTGGTCTGAGGGTCAAGTTTGGTCTAGTCCAGAGATGCACGGGAATATTACCGGCATTTTGAAAAACCAAATCGACTGGATTCCTCTAACTTTAGGGGCAGTAAGACCGACTCAAGGTAGAACTTTGGCAGTCATGCAGGTCAGCGGTGGTTCTCAGTCGTTTAACGCCGTCAATACTATGCGAATCTTGGGACGCTGGATGCGGATGTTTACCATCCCCAATCAGTCTTCCGTTGCCAAAGCGTACAACGAGTTTAACGAAGACGGAACGATGAAGGATTCCGCTTATCGCGATCGCGTTATCGACGTAATGGAAGAACTTTACAAATTTACGCTACTACTGCGAGATAAAGTAGACTACCTGACGGATCGCTACAGCGAACGCAAGGAAAAAGCAGCGACTCAGCCGAGGTTATAACGACCTCTCGCTTTTTAAAAACCTACCCTTGAAAGACCCTAGCCCCGCCCCGCGAACGGGGCGGGGTTCAATATTCCCCTTCCGTGGAGGTCGAGGGGTCGGGGGTGGGTTACGAGTGTGTATATGGCACTAAGCGTCAGAACCGCTATATACCACTTCTAAGATTGTTCTCAACTGATACTCAGCTTGCCAAGATTTAATAATATCTAAGCTTAATCCCTGACCCCTGTAATTTTAGTCACACGAGAGTATGCAGGTTACATCCCTCTATCTTTTGGGCAAGTTCGGCAACAGCCGACGCATCTTGCCGAGGGTCAATGTACTGAGCTACAGCCAATGATTAGGATAGGACGATGAGTTATCAGAGTATCGCTGTATTTCAGAAAAAATCAGAACAAAAAAATCCTGGCACTTATGCTAGCATCTACTGCGACAGCAGCAGTGCTTAAAGTTGTACTTAAAAATTTATTAACATAAAACAGTGTTTTTGTTACTTCCTTTTAGGAGATTAGCGGCAATTAGGCTTGCTCAATCCAACATTGAGTTGTCTGCGTACTAATTTATTAGAAGGTTCTCCATAAAATGTCTGCTGGCGTTCCGGCAACTAATTTTCTGCGTGCCGCTTATGCCTTCTCCGGGTTCTACAAGATATTCATCAAGATGAGGCAAACAATCGTTTAGGCAGGGAATTTTTACTGCTGACATTGTTATGACCAACCTGACCTTCGATAACCATGTTTCCCTGTTTAGGACTACCCCATGATTAATCTTGAATCAACTCGTTCAACCGTAACACCTTTTAAAGAAAAAATTGGTGCCCCTTTAACCAAAAGTAAAATTAGCGTTTTACAAATCAATTTGGGGAAGCGCTGCAACCTTGCCTGTACTCACTGTCATGTAGAAGCAGGGCCAAAACGAACTGAAGAACTAACCCCAGAAGTTTGTAATCAGCTGATTGAACTAATCTATAGATTTCCCCAAATCAAGATTGTTGACTTGACAGGGGGTGCCCCGGAAATGAACTATGGTTTTAAACCCCTGGTAGAGGCGGCACGGGATGCAGGTAAACAAGTGATTGTGCGGTCTAACCTCACCATTTATTTTGAAAAAGGGTTTGAGACTCTTCCAGAATACTGTGCCAAACACCAAACGAGAATTGTTGCTTCCTTGCCATGCTATCTGGAAGACAATGTTGATAAAATGCGCGGTTCTGGGGTCTATAACGACTCAATTCAGGCACTGCAATGTTTGAACCAGAAAGGTTATGGTCTTGACCCTAACTTAATCCTCGATCTGGTATACAACCCTCCAGTTCCAGCTACAGAAAATTTTTCTTTAACCCCCAATCAGGTAAATCTGGAACAAGATTACAAGGCTTATCTAAAAGAGCATTTCAACATTGTTTTTAACAGCTTGTTCACGATTACAAATTTACCAATTGGGCGAACAAAGTTTCATTTAGAGTACAGAAAATTAATCAGGCCTTATTTACACTTCCTAGAGTCAAATTTCAATGGCAGCACCCTTGAACATTTAATGTGTCGGGATGAACTTTCAATTGACTATCTGGGAAATGTCTATGATTGCGACTTTAACCAGATGGAGAATTTACCGGCGAAAACCCGCAATGGTGAAAAACTGACAGTTGCCAAGATATTGGAAGCTGGCAGCTTAGACATTATTGAAGAAATACAAACTGCATCTTACTGCTATGGTTGCACGGCTGGATGTGGTTCTAGCTGTGGGGGTGCCCTGATTTGAAACTAGCAAAAGAAGTGGGATTCTCCTTCTTCTCAGTCAAGGCAAAGTTTGTTCGCAAAATAAAGTTTTGCCTGGATTTTATCGAATGAGAAATAAGACCAACCAAAGTGCTTCCCTGATGCCGAAATTTTACAGCCAGTGGGTCAGAACGCTCAAAAGTCCCCCCTTGTGGATAGCGATCGCACTCTCGATCGGCATCATGCTCTGTATCTTTAGCCCATTGAAACTTTTGTTGGATAAATCTTTCCTGGTTAGTCAGTTGGAAAGATTCGGTAGCTGGGCAGTCTGCCTGTTTATCCTGGTTTTTGCCCTGTCCAGCGCCATCGGCATCCCTGGAATTATGTTTCCTGTTGCGGCTGGTGCGGTTTTCGGTTTCGTCTGGGGAAGCCTTTGGTCGGTCATCGGCGCAACGCTGGGGGCAATTGGGGCATTTTTGGCGTCTCGCTACCTGCTGCGCGACTGGGCGGAACGCCGATTTGGTCAACATCAAGCGTTGATGCGGTTCAATCAAGCCGTGACCCGTCAGCCTCTGGCTTTTGTGCTGGCGATCCGCTTTGCGCCAATCTCCCCCTTCACGGTGGTTAATTTCTTGTTGGGACTCACGCCTATCAGCTGGGTACCTTATTCAGTTGGCACGTTTATCGGCATTATTCCAGGGACGCTGGCTTACGCTTGGGTGGGAGTTACGGGTGAGCAAGCTTTGCAGGGAGGCGATCGCTTGCCCTTGCTACTAGCGCTCAGTTTTTTAACTCTCCTGTGTGTATTGCCTATTTTGGCTCGTAAAAAGACGCAACCCATTAACTGACGAATAAATTCAACCAATTTTTGGTTTTATTTCCCTTAATTTTTGTTTTCACCGGCTGTGCCGGATACTCGCAGTCCGCTGATGCCAAGAACGAAGCGATCGCAGCGCCACTGCTGCCGGACGCTGCACGGCAACTGATTCCGTTATGAGATCAACTGATAACTTCTTGCACAACTTGGGAAAATTCCTTAGCTGGGAACCTAATTAGCTCCAATCAGTTCTAAAGAGTTAACAAGATTACGTAAATAGCAATAGGGAAGAGACAAACCGATGAAACGGGCAATTTCTGGCGCTTTATTAACTATTTTGAGCTTTAGCCTTCCAGCAATGGCTGCCACCACAGAGAAATTCCAGGTCAAAGGGCAAAACGCTTCCGCTTCTTTTTACCAATCTGACGACTGTAGCTCAAGCGGTGTCAGTGTTTGGGCTGCCGATAACGTCAGCCGTAGCGCACCAGGAGCACCGACTTCGGAGAAGGGAGCCAACGTCTCTTATTGGAACTCGAATTGGTGTACTGGCAAGTATTCCTATGGTTACGGTTACGCTCCAAATGTCACCTTCACCGCCAATAACCAGCTCAGCTCAGCTAGTTTGAAAGGCACCTTCAAAGTTGACGAATATTCATCAGAGAATCCCGACTCAACGACTGCCAAAACTGTTGACGTAGCGCTAAATTGGACGGGAACAGGCGAGACATTCCGGGGTCACAGCAGTTCTCACTATCAGTGGATGGGCGGTATGTCGCACTCTCGCTATGTTGGCTCTTATCGGACTGCGGAAGTATCGGGTAGCGTCACGATGGACGGCAAAAACCTGATTACGAATATCCCTGGCTTTGGCGATCTGAACTCGTCTAGCAGCGGCTCGGTGCAAATCACCAAGAGGTAGACTGTCGTTAAAGATTTGGACGTTAAAGATTTGGGGATTCTTCGTCTTTCCCGCCCAAATAAAATAATTAGCCATCAGTTCTCTGGGGACTGATGGCTTGTCGTTAACAGCTAAAAATTAGCAACGAATTAAAATTCGGTGTCGTTATAGCCATTTACCGCACTGGGGTCTGTATCCTGTTTAGAACCGAGTAAATCTAGGCGATCCACCTTAATAACAGGTTTAGATCGGTTGGATGCCTTATTATCGCTCCAAGTCTCTATTTTCAAGGAGCCTTGTACCCCTATCAAACTACCCTTTCTCACGTAGTTCGCAGCGACTTCCGCTGTTTTCCCCCACAGTTCCAGGTTAAACCAGTCAGGCTGGTCGCTATTGCGAGTTCGACGATCTACTGCCAGCGTCAGATTGCACTTAATTTTACCTGACTCGAAATACTTGACATCAGGCTCTGTACCCACACGACCTACCAAGTTCACAACATTCAGGCTCATAAAATTTATTAGTACAAATGTACTGAGTTACAGTGAATATACTTTAACGAATTTAGATAGTAGGCTCAAGTCAACTTTATCCTGATTTGCTCTTCAACTACCAGAATGATGCTTGGAAATGGCCTTGAGGCGTTTTCACTGGATAAATTCGTCTACCTGACTAGACTCTGGATAGAAAACGTAATAGAATCCACCTCGGTTCCATTTCCGTTAGAATTCCATCTCACACAACAGCATTTCATTTTGGGGGCGTAGAAACGAGTGGGTCTTTTCAGTCGCTTTTCCTTATCCCGGGACATGGGTATCGACCTGGGCACTGCTAACACCCTGGTTTATGTGTCCGGCAAAGGTATTGTTCTCCAAGAACCCTCTGTGGTTGCTATGGATATGGACACAAAAACCCCGCTAGCCGTGGGCGAAGATGCCAAAAAAATGTTGGGAAGAACTCCCGGCAATGTGGTGGCCCTGCGCCCCCTGCGCGATGGTGTCATTGCAGATTTCGATGTCGCTGAGCTAATGCTTAAGCATTTTATTCAGCGAGTACATGAGGGAAGAGCCTTAGTTTCACCTCGTGTTGTCATTGGCATTCCTTCGGGGGTCACTGGCGTAGAACGACGAGCCGTTATGGAAGCAGCATCTCAGGCAGGTGCCAGGGATGTGTACTTGATAGATGAGCCGGTCGCTGCTGCCATTGGCGCTGGACTACCAGTGGCTGAGCCTACGGGCAACATGATCATTGATATTGGTGGCGGCACCACAGAAGTTGCCGTGCTTTCTTTACAAGGAACGGTTTTAAGTGAATCGGTGCGCGTGGCTGGGGATGAGCTTTCGGAAGCCATCATGCAGTACATGAAAAAAGTCCATAACTTGGTGATTGGGGAACGCACGTCTGAAGAAATCAAGATTCAGATTGGTTCTGCCTACCCCACCAGTTTTGATGAAGAAGCCATCATGGAAGTGCGAGGCTTGCACCTGCTCTCTGGCTTGCCGCGCACTGTCACCATCAAGGGACCGGAAATTCGGGAAAGTATGTCTGAACCGCTTTCAGTAATTGTGGATGCGGTGAAGCGAACCTTAGAGCGCACGCCTCCCGAACTCGCAGCCGATATTATCGACCGGGGCATCATGCTGGCTGGCGGCGGTGCTTTGTTAAAGGGGCTGGACACGCTCATCAGCCACGAAACTGGCATTGTCACCCACGTAGCGGCAGATCCGCTCTCGTGCGTGGTGCTAGGAACCGGGCGGGTGTTGGAGAATTTCAAACAGCTAGAGCGGGTGTTCAGCGGGCGATCGCGCCAGATGTAGCAGTCATTAGTCGTTAGTCATTAGTCATTAGTCATCGGCAGTAGACGATGAGCTAAAGGCTAAGGCTAGAGACTAGGGACAAGGACTAAAAACTAAAGGACTCAAGACGGACGAATCGCTGATACCTAAATGTTTACACTGCGTCGCTGGTGGGTTCGGCACGGAATACAAGTTATATTGGCTGGGCTAACGATTGGAAGTGCCTGGGCGATCCGGGAGACTCAGGGAGCTGCTCTTTATGAGACTTACCAGTTGCTCACCCGTCCTTTTCAAGTGGAACCCACGTCACAAGAGCGCATCGAGAATGCCCGCGTTCTGGAATTACAGGAGCGGTTAGTTGAACTCGAAAGCCAAAATCAGAAGTTACAAGAGCTGTTGGGTTATGTTAAACAGAAAAAACAGCCAGGGATAGTCGCTCCGATTGTGGGACGTAGCGCCGATCATTGGTGGCAACAGATAACCCTCGGTCGAGGAAGTCAAGACGGTATCAAAGCAGATTTCATCGTGATGGGTACGGGTGGCTTGGTCGGTCGCGTAACCAACGTGACTCCCCATAGCAGCCGGGTCTTACTGGTCAGCGATCCCAGCAGCCGGGTAGGGGTTGCGATTAGCCGCAGCCGTTATATGGGCTATCTTCGAGGACAAGGTTCTAACCGAGCAGTGATGCAGTTTTTTGATAAAGTTCCTGATGTCCGTCGGGGCGATGTCGTGGCAACATCATCTGTCAGTAAACTTTTTCCGTCAGGGTTGCCGATAGGGCGAATAGAATCTGTAAATTTGGACAAAACTCCAGCTCCTGAAGCTGTGATTGAGTTGACAGCACCGATGAGTTCCTTGGAATGGGTGGTTGTGTACCCGAAATGAGGAATGAGCGGTTAGCTGTCATTAGGAAATAGCAATAGTAAATAGTGATTAGTCATTAACCACAGACGATGGACTAAGGACTAATCACGGATGACCCATGACCCATGACCCATGATCAATGTATCTGACTTGTCACCTTGGCCTCGTCAAATGCTTAACTGGGCAGTAACCATTGGTTCTGTCCTGTTGTGCTTATTGGTCTTGCCACTGCGCCTACCGGGAATGGAATTGTTGGGAATTGGCCCCAACTGGTTGTTAATTTGGGTGGTTGCCTGGAGTTTGAAGCGATCGGTGTTGCAGGGTGCGATCGCCGGGTTGGTGTTGGGACTGATCCAAGATGGGATGACATCTCCCGATCCCAGTCATGCCCTTAGCTTAGCATTGGTAGGAATGTTGACCTCTCGGATTCAAAAGCAGCGGTATATTGAGGAAGATTTTATTTCGGTGGCGTTAATTGTTTTTGGGATGGCGGTTGTGGGGGAGACGGTGAGTGCCCTTCAGTTCACGCTCCAGGGCGATCGCGATCTGGGAGCAATTTGGACATATCACCAGCGCATTGCCCTCTCCAGTGCCATCCTGAGCAGCCTTTGGGCACCCGTTGTTTACTATCCTCTAAATCGCTGGTGGCAGCAGATAAACCTGTTAGGGCAGTCTTCTAAGTAGTTTCTAGCCAATCGTCAATACTCAGTCTTCTGAGTATTGAGTGAGGACTATTGACGATTGACCAATGAGTGATGACTCACTCCCAGCAGGTAATGAGCAACAGAAAGTAAATCGCTATGAATGCGGGTTGGTTGGAACTGTCGCAACCTTTGGGGGCTACGAATGCCACAAGTCAGCGCGATGGTGGGAATCGAAAGCGCTTGTCCTGCTAAAATGTCTGCTTCCGTATCCCCGACCATCCAACAATCATCGGCAGTTTGCCAAGGCGAACAATGTTCTGCGATCGCTGTGGTGAGAAGTTGCGTTTTCACTTCAGCGTAGTTTTGATAGGCGGCATGGCTGTCTTGAGTCCCGTAAATGCCACTAAACAAACGAGCCAAACCGTGATTCTGCAAGATTTGCAGAGCTTGGGATTGACATCGTAATGTCACTAACACCAGCTTGATGCCCTGAGAATGTAGCAATGCAAGCGCCCAGTTCACTCCTGGCTGCATTTTGTCTTTCTGTAACAGCGCTGGTTGATTGACGATGCTGACGACACGCTGCAAAAATACATTAATTTGCTCACCCTGTAAGCCCGATCGCATCGCAATTTCCACATCTGGGACACGATCTTGCTTCATCTGCCAGAACTGCTCTTTAGTCAATACCTGAAGATGCAGGATTTCTCCTTGCTCCTGATATATCTCCTGAGTATCAGCGAGTCCTAGCTGATAGGTACTGTAATAGCGGTGGGAAACGTCCACAAGTGGGCCGTCAAAGTCGCAAAACACGGTCAGTTTTTGTAAATGAGGGGCAGCGGCTTGACCCCGGTAGGGCTGAGGTGGTTGCAAATCTGAGGCGGCGGGGCAGCAGTTCATAGGACGTTACGAATCCGAACTTTTTGATACGTTTATTTACATTAACAGGTGCAACATAAGTTGTCATGGGATTTAGCCATCAAAATATATTAGACCTATTTATAGGGATATGTAGCGATCACCTAACTATAGGGGTGAAAATCGGGGTGAAGATCAATATAACTTTTGAAGGCGGGTAATCGCAAACTTAGTGATTGGTTCCCCGACGGATGAATTCCTCAAAGTGAAGCACCATGAAACGGTGCTAATCGGCTCATACGATCTCCTAATATTCCGCTCTTCACAGGTAAACACGCGATCCTCTTTTTTTGCAGGGATAATCCACCTAGCATCCCTCCCTAAGCCTGCTGCTGCTAAAGTAGGCTGGCTATTACACTCAGGTGTAGCCAGGACAGCAGCAAACTCATGGACAACTTTTCCGCAAACACCCAATCGGATGCACCCCAACAGGAGTCCCCTTTTACCTCCTTCGACCGCGCGATGATGCAGCGGTGTATAGAACTAGCCCGTCGCGCCTTAGGACAAACCGCGCCCAATCCCCTAGTGGGTTCTGTCATTGTCCAGGATGGGCAGATTGTGGGGGAAGGGTTTCATCCCGGTGCCGGTCATCCCCATGCAGAAGTCTTTGCGCTGCGAGACGCCGGTGAACGAGCCAAAGGAGCCACAATTTATGTCAATCTGGAACCTTGTAACCACTACGGACGGACGCCTCCCTGTTCGGAAGCGTTGGTAGCCGCAGGGGTGAGCAAGGTGGTGGTGGGCATGGTAGACCCCGATCCGCGCGTGTCGGGAGGCGGGATTGAGCGGTTACGAGCGGCGGGGATAGAAGTTGTGGTGGGCGTGGAGGAAGACGCCTGTCGGCAGCTGAATGAGGCTTTTATCCATCGGATTCTCTACCGGCGTCCGTTCGGCATTTTAAAATACGCCATGACTTTGGATGGCAAAATTGCCACAACCACCGGACACAGCGCCTGGATCACCAGCCCTGATGCCCGCAATGAGGTACATCGAATGCGGGTGGCGTGTGATGCGGTGATCGTGGGCGGCAATACGGTGCGTCTGGATAATCCCCACTTGACCAGCCATCAGACAGAGGCACACAATCCCTTGCGCGTCGTTATGAGTCGCATGCTGGATTTGCCCGTAGAGGCTCATGTGTGGGAGACAGCGGAGGCTCCCACTTTAGTGTTAACAGAGGTGGGAGCTAATCCGGATTTTCAGCAGATGCTGCTGAAAAAGGGTGTGATGGTAGTGGAGCTGACTCCACTGACACCGACGAAGGCAATGGCGTACTTATATGAGCGTGGATTATCGGGCGTGCTGTGGGAATGTGGCGGCACGTTAGCAGCAAGTGCGATCGCAGAAGGGACAGTGCATAAAATTCTGGCCTTCATTGCTCCCAAAATTGTCGGCGGCAGGTTGGCTCCTTCTCCTGTTGGGGATTTGGGGTTTGCAAGCATGACAGATGCACTCACTCTAGCGCGCGTCCGTTGGCGAGCTGTCGGCTCAGATTGCCTGGTTGAAGGTTATTTACCCTTAGCAGTCAGTAGTCAGTAGTCAGTGGTTATTGGTCATTCGTGAATGGCGAATAGCTAATTGTCAATTGCCATTCGCCATTCACAAAACTGATAGCTATCAAAATATGGTCGAAGTGATTGTATGGAGCCTGTTGGTTGGAAGTTTTGGTCTGGAGGCAGTCATGGTAAGCGGATGGATGCGCTGGCAGCAGGTGAGTGCAGGTCAGCAATATGAGGAAGAGGAAGAAACTTTGACTCGTTATGAATCTAAACAAGACCTGGCACCCACAGAGCTGCCTTCTAATGGTTCCTCTGCCCAAACGTTCAAAGATCCGCGACTGATGGGCTGGGAATTTAAAATTGTGCGAGCTAAAGGCGATTTATTTCGCAATCCAACGGTTTTTCAAAAGCTGTGTGAAGAAGAGGCACAATCCGGCTGGATTTTATTAGAAAAAATGGATGACCGGCGGGTGCGGTTCAAGCGACCGACTGCCATGAGGGACATGATTCCATCAGAATCTCTCGCTTATGACCCCTATCGCAGCCATTACGGGCCTGTCTTGACGCGGCGTACCTGGGCGGCAGCGATCGCTGCTGTGATGGCGATAAGTTTACCGGCTTATTTGGGCTATGCCCTGGTGTCGGCAACGCTTGCGAATTCTTCACAGATTAATACACCTGCGGCACCCCCACCGGAGCCGCAGTCTTTCCCAAAGCGTCCCTTGGCACCCAGGTAGCTTTTGGCTTCTAACAATTGGCACTTTAGCAAGTAGAGACGCGATGTACATCGCGTCTCTACTGTTAATGGGTTTCTTGCCAGACAGACTGACGCTCTTGAGCGAGATCCCGGATCAGGGATAGCTTTGAGTGCAGATAGTCAGTCATAATATTTGTTTCGTCGGAATTGAGCGATCGCTGTTGTTTCAGTTGCTTCAGCAGCCACTGTACTAGGCTGGCATCGTCTAGCTTCAATAACATATTGGCCTGAGTAGTTTCAATTAAAGCCCAAAGCTGACGCAGCATTGTGGGAGTCATAAAACCTCCTATAAGCGGATAGCTGTTCTGAGTGCCGAATTGGCTGGGAACGAGTGTTATGTGGGTGGTGGGAGCAGATGGGTACGGCACACGGCCTCTTATTTAATTATTCCTTTAGTTTTCCACGATAACTTATCTGGTAATACCAAAATCGCGATCGCACAAGTTGCAACAAGAGTTACCAAATACTTAACAAAGCGAACAATAACTTGACAGGGACTAAGGCGGAAAGTTAAAACTGGTTCCGGATTAACGATGGAAGGGAGCCGCTCAAGGCTTGTAGAGACCTCTGAAACCCCATCCCAACCCTCGTGAAAAAATTTAGGCTCAATAGGCGTTTCAGGAAAATTGAGCCAAGAAAGAGGCTAAAAGACTCAGGCTGCAAGTGTTGTAAGCGGAAATCAATCAATTGAGTCGTTAGTTTTGGGTGACAAAGGCGCAAGTAAAGAGCGAGTCGTTACCGTCAGATTGAGAAAGATAAGCCGTTTTATGAGTCGCCATAGGTGACGATCGATGCAAAGGTTACTGAAGTTAGAACAGGTCATGGCGGAGGAAGTGCGAGAATTCAAGAAACTATTACAGGCACGATCCCTCCTAACCCGCTGAGAAGCGGAATGGCGATCTACTGAGTGAGAAGATGAGTATAGTCACGCAGCCCTTAACTCTCGATGAGTTCTTAAAACTCCCAGAAACTAAACCCGCATCTGAGTTTATTGACGGAGAGGTTATTCAAAAACCCATGCCTCAAGGTGAGCATAGCCGATTGCAGTTTAAATTTTGCGCGGTTGTTAACCAAGTCGCCGAACCGCAGAAAATTGCGCTTGCATTCCCAGAACTACGCTGTACGTTTGGGGGAGACTCGATTGTTCCAGATGTTGTGGTGTTTCGGTGGGAAAGAATTCCGCTTCGTCCTTCTGGAAGGATTGCCAATCGCTTCGAGATTTATCCCGATTGGTCAATTGAAATCTTATCCCCCGATCAGAGTCAAACGAAAGTATTAGGGAAATTGCTCCACTGCTCCCAGCATGGTACAGAGTTAGGGTGGTTAATCGATCCAGAAGAGGAGAGTATTTTAGTTGTGTTTCCGGAGCAGCGAGTACAATTGCTAAGGGGAACGGCTGAGTTACCTATTCTTAGTGGGATTGGGTTAAAACTGACGGTTGAGCAGGTTTTTAGTTGGTTAACGCTCTAAGACGGATAAGGATTTGCCTGTAAGCGATCGCAGATACTAAGGTGACAGGCGATGTGCAATTTATCAATCTGCAATTAAACCATCGAACTGTAGAGCTTCCTACAGCTAAGAAGACCAAAATCTCCATATAGCTACTCATTCTTAGTAGAGTTTTAGTAGACTTTAGATTAATTACCTTGCTGATGTTAATGGAGAATAGGGAACTCGAATCCCTGACCTCTGCGGTGCGATCGCAGCGCTCTACCAACTGAGCTAATTCCCCAAGCTGTGAGCTAATAGCCATAAGCTATGAGCTATTGAACTTCAATATTCTAAAATATTCTAGCATCCAGCCAGAAACAACTAACTATCGCGTTATCCGTACAGAGTCAGTGGTTTATCCGATCGTTGCCTGGGGTGTACTTCGAGAATAGACTTGTTCCACCCGCTCTAATTCTAAGTCGGAAAACTCATCGACAGCCCAGTTTGCCCAGCGTTGCAGCATATGAAACGGGTAAGTATGCGCTACTCCCACTACTGGCACACCAGCAATCTTTGCAGCTTGAATTCCGGCTGGGGTATCTTCAATCGCCAGACACTCCGATGGCAGTAGGTTGAGATGAGGATATTGCTGATTGAGGCGTTCCACTGCCAGAAGATATCCATCGGGTTCTGGCGAACTCGCGCTGATGTCGTCACCAGCAACAATGACGCTAAAGAACTCAGCCACTCCGGTGCGAGTTAATACCAGTTCTACCTCAGAATGGATGGAGCCACTGACTACACCCAGTTTCAATTCTCGCATCCGCAATCGGTTAATGAAGTCTTCCAAGCCTGGATAAATAGGTAGCTTTTCCAGCGCCTCTAAGCGTTGCTGGTAGGCTTGCGCCTTGCAGTTCACCAATTCGGTTAAATAGTTTTCGGTGACAAACCTACCGCGATTTTTAAGCAGCTGATTCAGGCAGGAGCGATCGCTCCTGCCTAAACAAAATTGCCGGTAATCTGATGGTTTCGACCGCAGATTCTCTGAAATTAGAACTTCATCAATTAGTTCGCGGTGAATTGCCTCATCGTTAATAATGACACCGTTAAAATCAAACAGAACTGCCTTCAAAGTCATGCTGTTGTGCCAAAAGCTGGGGCACCAAAGCCCTCCAAATCCTCATTATCTGCCGTGCTACTGGTCGCTGTACGGGATGTTGATACCGAGCCAGGGTTTTGAACTGGGATGGGTTTGATGCCTCTAGTAACTTGGTGTATCCACAACACATCCTGAGTTTGCACTGCTTCAAATCCGGCTGTTCCCATCCAGGCATCTACGCTATCACCAGCGTAAGCTCTGATGTACGGCTCCTCAAAAATATCACTTAGCCAATCTACTTGGCGAATCGTTTTCTGATTGCCATCGAGAATCAACACCTCTCCTCCAGCCTTTAACAGGCGGAAGCTTTCCCGCAAGATGGCGCGAGATACGGCGGGTGGTGTCTCGTGGAACAACAAAGAAGCCGTTACCAGGTCAAAGGATGCATCAGGAAAGCCAGTTTCTTCGGCCTTCCCGTGCAAAAATTGGATGTTTAGCGGTACTTTTTTGGCTTTGTAGTCAGCCATCACCAGCATATAAGGCGACAAGTCTAGACCAATGACTTCCGCTTGCGGGAAAGCTTGCTTTAACATC
Organism: Trichocoleus sp. DQ-U1; assembly: GCF_039961925.1. Lineage (NCBI taxonomy): Bacteria > Bacillati > Cyanobacteriota > Cyanophyceae > Leptolyngbyales > Trichocoleusaceae > Trichocoleus > Trichocoleus sp. DQ-U1. The sequence continues at coordinate 55,319 of NZ_JAMPKB010000015.1, forward strand.
AGCGTTGTTGAGCCGGTACCGCAGCCTAAGTCTAAAATCCGTCGCGGTTGCCCTCCAATCGCATCAATCAAGCTTTGGCGTACCCAAGTTTCGTTGGGAGGCAAGGCGTACTGGGTAATCGGGTCGTAGGAAACTGCCGCACCGGAGTTAAGATAACCGCGCTCAATGCCGTGGAAGTTTTGGCTACTGTAGTAGGAGGGATAGGAAAGATTGGGTTTCCGGAAGCGATCGCCCTCTTGCTCCCAATCCACACTCTCATAGAAACTCCGCAGCTTCTCTTCATCAATCAACAGCCGAACCACAGGTGCTAAGAAGCGCTCATAGATTGAGTTCTTGCCAACCGCCATAGGATTTTATCTGCGTTGTTGTAGATTACCTGAGGAGCGTTCTCCTCTTTACAAATCTTAATGCTATTTATAACGCAGAAACTCTTCCTGCGGATGTCTTTGGGAGATGACAAACCCGCACTCCTTTATGTATTATACAAGTAATACATAAAGTATTATTGCCAGAGCTACCTCAGCGCAGATTGCGATCGCGACCGATAGTAGGCTTGCAGCGTCACGGATCTTTAATATCAAATATCAGCGGCAAACGTTTATGCCATACGAAAAGCTAGAAATTTCAACCCCAGTGCCAGTGCTATCTTGGGCAAATCATGCCCTTGGTTCCGATGAAACCAAGATGGCAAAGAATGTTGCCTCCCTGCCATTTGTATTCAAACACGTAGCGCTGATGCCAGACGTTCACCTTGGCAAAGGTGCCTTGGTAGGTTCTGTTGTGGCGACTAAAGAAGCAATTATGCCAGCTGCTGTCGGTGTGGATATTGGTTGCTTTACTGGTGACACTCTGGTTCCTTTAGCTGATGGTAAATCCTACCCAATCGGAGAACTAGCCAAAGCTCAGCAAGAGTTTGTTGTCTATTCCTGCACCGAGACTCAAAGAATTGTAGCCGCGAAGGCTACGGCTAAGCTAACTCGTCGTAATGCAGAACTCTTAAAGGTAGTTCTCGACAACGGAGAGGAAATCAAATGTACCCCTGACCATCAACTCATGCTCAGAAACGGCACTTATCAGGAAGCTGGCGACCTCAAAGCTGGTGCTTCGTTGATGCCTTTTTATTCCCAAGTAGATAAAGATGGATATATTTTAATCCAGCAGCCCTATTCAGGTAGATGGCAAAAAGCACACTGGGTTATTGCTCGGTCTGGATTATTAGGGAAAGTTCCTTCATTTAACGGTCAGAGAACTGTTATTCACCACAAGAACTTTGAGCAAGCTGACAATCGTCCAGAAAATCTAGAGTTCATGGGTGATAAAGATCATTCTGCCTATCACCGCTCATTAGTAGATAGGAATACCCATTGGCAATCGTTAGAGTTTGAGGAAAAAAGAAAGCAAGCGATCGCGGCTAAAGCCACTACTCCGGATGGATACAGATATTATTCTGAAAGAGGGACGAAACATATTCTTCATATGCAGGAACGTCCAGAACATTTCAGGGCATCCGTATCGGGAAATGGGGCCAGAGGAAAGCAGTTTTTAATTCAATACAACACCAGCGAAAAGGGAAGATACAAGAGCAAGGAAATTGCTAATCGGATTTACATCTGTGAAACTTGTGGAGATGAAGTCAAAAGTCCAATCGGGCTTCATAATCACAGAAAGAATCAACACGGCTACAACCATAAAGTAGTCGAAATTATTCCCTTGGCAGAAAGAGAAGATGTTTACTGCTTGACAGTGCCAGAATATGGTAACTTTGCCCTAAGTGCTGGCGTTTTTGTCCACAACTGCGGGATGATGGCAATTAAAACACCCTTTACTGCCGACCAATTGGAGGGCAAGCTAAAGCAAATTCGTCTGGATTTAGAAGCAGCGATTCCGGTTGGTTTCAATGAAAACAAAGATGTTGAAAAAGCAGTCCTTAACTGGCAAGGTTGGCGAGATTTCAAGGAATTACATTCAGGAGTCAAGCGCCTAGAAAGTAAAGCCATGAAGCAGATGGGTTCTCTCGGTGGTGGGAATCATTTTATTGAAGTTTGCTTAGATACGGAGAACTCTGTCTGGTTAATGCTGCACTCTGGTTCGCGCAACATCGGCAATATGCTGGCACAAAACCATATTGGCACGGCTAAAGAACTCGCGAAACTAGCAGGCGATCGCTTACCCGATCCAGACTTAGCTTACTTTGTCGCTGGTACGCCTGAATTTGCCACCTACTGGCACGATTTACAGTGGGCGCAAGACTACGCCCGTTTCAACCGTGACGTGATGATGGCGCGTTTCAAGCGGATTGTAGAAAAGCATCTCGCTGGGGGTAAACAAACAAAGCCGCTGCTGTCAGTGAACTGTCACCACAACTACGCCGAAAAAGAAGTGCATTTTGGCGAAGATGTGTATGTCACTCGCAAAGGTGCAGTCCGGGCGCGTGAAGAAGATTATGGCATTATTCCCGGTTCAATGGGGGCAAAATCCTTCATTGTTAAGGGTAAAGGTAATGCTGAAAGTTACTGTTCTTGTAGTCACGGCGCTGGACGTTTGATGTCTCGAAATAAGGCAAAGAATATCTACACATTGGATGATTTGATTCAGCAAACAAATGGTGTAGAGTGCCGCAAGGATGAGGGCGTTTTGGATGAAATTCCTGGCGCTTATAAACCGATCGAGCAAGTTATGGCTAATCAAGCGGATCTCGTTGAAGTTGTGGCGACGTTGAAGCAAGTTGTCTGTATTAAGGGTTAGTTTATGTAGGGTGGGCAATGCCCACTTTTTTTGTTTTTTAATGCAAAGGTACGCAAAGGTTAAGGCAGAGGTACGCAGAGTTTAACTTACTTAAGATGTAGTTTTATAATCTTCCACGGATTAGTAAGAATTTCTGACACAAGCGATCGCTTATGGTACTTCTCATCGATAAAAGTACCCAGGAGAACTTGCTGAAACCCTTGCCTATTCTTCCTCTTCTACCATCTGTTCAATAAATTTTTGCACTAAAGGCACAAAAATGCGAACTGACAAGTTAGTGCTTCGCTATCGCCTTGTTGATGCAACACTTCTTTCCTAACCAGTTTTCGGACAATCCTGGGATTTTAGTTTGTGGGAGTTTCTCCTGAAACTAGACACCGCAGGAAGTTGCGCTCGCTATCTTACAAACTTCTTCACAATTCCCGATAATACTCGCCCTAAATGGAGTAAGTCCCTCAGGTGCTACCCCGAAAAACTAATTTGCTGGTATTGCCATATCAATAATGCTTCTCAAATTCCCAAAAAAATCTGAACTTGTCACGAACTAAATATACAGATGTGATTAAGCATTCGGATACCAATTGCGGAACATGAAGAAGACATTGGGGAAGCGGCTTCAACAAAATCAACTCTCGAAACGACAAAAAATGGCTCTAAACCAAGCGTTGTGGGGAGGAGGGGCTTCCATTTCTAAAGATACCGTTTTTGCTGCCCGCCTCAAGCAATTGCTGCTGCGGGCTTTTGTCATTCACAAGTATCGCCAACACCTACCGGCTAGCACTCTACAAGAATATCGCTGTGACCTAAAGCGCCGCTTAAAGCAGTGTCTCGGCTCACAGGCGGATAATAAGCTAGGGTGGAGATTAAAAAAGCGCTATTCTGAAGTTCCTTATTACTTGTTTCTAGTCCTGGACGAAGCTTGTAGTCCGACCCTTTCCAGCACTGACACCCCAACACCAGCCACAGGGCAAGTCTCTCAAACTCCCAACCGGGTTTGTGCTGACAAGAAACACAAATTTGGTTCATTTGGCGATCGCACTTTTCGAGTTACCTTCGTGAGGTTGTACTTCAGCTATTGCGTAAACAACTCCAGAATCGTCAGCCTCAAGAAAATGCTGGGTTGTATCAGCCTAATTCTGGTCAAAATCGGCGATCAGCCTGTCCGAGTCCGAGATAGGTGGATTCACTACCACGACTTATACCACCTTGAGGTTAGTCTATTGGAGAGAATTCTAATGGGAAGAGACTGGGTGAGTGGTATTCATGGCATTAACGCTGGCGTGTTCCATGAATCTACGATTATTGGGGAATATGACAGTTTTCTTGATGAAGCCCGAATCGCTATCCATGAGGCGCTAACTCGACCGACACCCTTCAGTCAACTCAAGGCTCTCTGTTGGATGACTTTGCTATTATTACAGGGAATCAATCCCTTGGCTGTTCTCCTTCGCCATCTTAGGAGTATGAAGAAAAAGCAACAAGAATTATGGGATTGGTTAGACATCTGAGATTGGTTATTTCAACCATAAGGATGCTGACTTTGCTAGAGGGTTGAGAAGATATCAAATCTCTTCCATCACTACACGTTTGATAAACTTCTCTACCAAAGGCACTTGGAAGCCGTAGCCATCCTCTGTTGTCTGCAAAATCATTGTGTCTCGCTGTGCGATCGCTTCTTTGCCAACTAGAGGCTGTAGTAAGTTGCGATCGCTATCTTTCAAACTTTTCCACAATTCCCGAAAATACTTACCGCCTCGCTCTAGCATAGTGGGAAGAATGGCCTTGATATCCCGCGCAGTTGTTTTTGGGGTACTGAATATCTTGCCTGTTTTCCAGCATATCGCAGTTGAGCAGTTCTACTACCGCGTAGCACGTTAACTGTACAAGATAAGGCTGGCAGTGAGTGAGGTGGATAATGGGATCTACTTTGTATCCTGGTATGGGCGATATTTTGAGACTATTTACAAAGCCATAGATTCAGCTATTGTTGAATAAAAGTTCTGGGTTTTTGAAAACCCAGGAAAAAGGCATCTCAATATTTATTAACGTGTATGGTAATTCCAAAGAACCTTTTATTTTCAAAGTTTCGACCTCAAGAATTTGACTATCTTTGTCAACTGTTGTGTTCTGTGTTTGAGACATCTTCGGGAGAGTTGGCGAAACTGTACCAAGATATTGACAGCACTTTTGAGCAGCCAGGTTGGCCTTTACATTTTGTACGACGAGACTTTTTCAAGCCCGTAGATAAGGCATTTCAGGATACTTATCAAAAGTCCCCTGTAATTGCAGTGGATTTGCCCAGCCTCATGGAATGGGATGACGGACTGGAGGATAAACAAACAATTGCTATCATGGCTCAAGACCCCAAAAATAACAGTGACTATGAGCAATTAGTAGTTGGTACGCCTTATGGTTTACATCACAAAGGCTCTCGTGAGGAGTTGGGGATTACCAAACTTTATTTTGAAATGATTCAGGTTTTGCTCGAATTAGGATATCGAGTTTATCTGACAGACGTGCTAAAGATTTGGGTTTGTAATCCTGAACAACGCTATGAGCGAATTAAACTGCAAAATGTTGATCAGCAAAGGTTTTTACGCCTTGTCAAACCAGAATTAGCTGTGGTAAAGCCAGTTGCCGTGATAACGTGGGGCAAAGAAGCTTTTAATGCCGTAAATAAATTGCACTTAGGTATCCGGCACCTAGATTTTCCTCATCCTGCTAGTACTGCTGGTGGTGCTTGGAAAAAGCTGATGGGGCAATCCCCGACCAATTCAAATAAGCTTGCATACTGGCGGGCAACAATTGCTCAAGAATTGGGAAAGTAAAGTTTATGCAATCTGTTACTGACATTGGCACACTGATTTTCCACACACCGGAAATTTGCGACGGTCGTCCTCGAATTGCTGATACCAGGGTGTGTTCAGCGGATTGCAGCTTGGTACAAGATGGGGCTAAATGCAGAATGAAGATGTGCCACCCTACCTACAAAAGCAGTTAGCGCAATTATTAGCTGAACTGGAAGAGTTAAGGGAGGACGAAGATTCATGAATCGATACAGCATGGTTATTCAGTGGTCAGATGAAGATCAACTTTTCCTAGTCACTATCCCAGAGGTTGGCGATCGCGTTGTCATGCCTTGCACTCACGGCAAAACTCGTGAGGAAGCAATTCACAAGGGCGAAGAAGTGATTGAAATGTACTTAGAAGCATGGCTTGCAGAAGGTGAATCCATCCCTGAACCCAGTACGCTTCAAATTGCCTGATTACCTTTTTAGAAGTCCTACTCTGTAGTCAGTTCACCCAACTTGAGAACGTGACCTAGGTTGAAAAACAAGCATAGACAAAGCGATACTCACTTGCGTAAACACTCAGTTCCTTGCGGGATACCAGCACCAGCATTAAGGCGTTGTTGGTGAGGAGCGATCGCAACTTGTCCTAAAATCCGTTATCGAATTCCTCAGAAATATCAAGTGGGCAAAAGCCCACAGATATTCCTAATAGGTAATTTGTAGAGTCACGGATGCCTCTACCTGTTGTTCGCCACCAATCACGGGTGTAGACGCCTCTACTTTTCCAGATCGCAAAGCCATGTCAGCTAGGGGCATTGGGGGTGGCGGCGTCGCAGAAGCACCATTGACTTGAATGTTTACCACTTCCCGGCGAGTGAGATTTAGGGCACTCAAAACAGCATCCGCTTGCTCTTGGGCATCTTGAGTCGCTTCGCGCAAAGCTTGCTTTTGAGCGGTCGCGATCGCACTATCAGCAGCAATAAAACTAATGCCGTCAATCCGCGTCGCCCCAGCTTTCACCGCTTCATCCAGAAGCGTTCCGGCTGTTTGATTATTAACTCGAAAGCTAACGATGTTGGTGGCGGTATACCCAGTCAGACGCTGGACGTTGTTTTCGTAACTGTAAGTCGGGTTGAGGCTAATGCCGGTGGTTTGTAATTTTTCGACATTGCGAGATTTTAGCAAATCCACCACTGCGCTAGAGCGTCGTGCTGCTTCCTGCTGCACATCCGCCGCCACTTTACCCTGAACCTCAACCCCCAGCCGCACCAGCGTTAACGTTGTTGCAATCGATTCTTCTCCCCTGCCAGTGACAGTGATGGTTCGCAACATTTTCTCTTGGGCGATCGCTGGATTCGTCATGATTACACTTAAAAGACCCACGGCGAAAGATATTGCCTGACGCTGATACCAGGAACTTGCGAAAGATGGAGTTCGATTCATTAGATCGTGTTGTCTCATACTAGAACTGCACCAGCTGCTTTTCATTGTGCCGGTGGAATGTTCCTAATCTGCCACTACCACAGCCAAAAAATCTCAGCAGTTACCGTTTTAGCAACTCAGGCGATAGTGCTAGTTGCAATGCAAGGGGTATCGCCCGCTCGCCAGTCCTATCGGGGATGGTAAGTATTTATACTTTGTTTTCAGGGATTAGATTCAACTATGCGATCAACTATGCGATCGCGCCGCGAAATTGACCGCGCCCCTTTCAAGCCATCATCTTGACAGGTCTTTGACTCTTGTTAAATCCCCAGATAAAAGCTTGATTTTGTAAAGAAGCTTGTACATTGAAAAGAATGATTTTGTGCAGAACTCATGCCGATAGATGCAGCTCACTGGCTTAGTTTACTAAGCCCAACTTTCTCACTCTCACTTTCGAGCAAAACTATTGCTGTCTTAGCGACAGCAACACAAGAAGCAGAAAAAAGTCCAGTGGTCTTAGCGGCAGTGTTACTGACTTTAGTCATCATTTACTTCGCTAGCAAAATGGGGGCGGAGATATCAAACTGGATGGGCTTCCCGCCTGTATTAGGCGAACTGGTCGGCGGTGTAGTGGTGGGTATCTCCGCCCTGCATCTGCTGGTATTTCCAGAAAGCGGGTCAGTCGCTTCTGATTCTGTCCTGATGTCCTTCTTGCAAGGCACTTCTGGCTTAAGTCTCGACACGATTGGTGAAGTATTTCAAACCCAGAGCGAAGTCATTTCCGTTTTAGCAGAACTGGGCGTAATCGTACTGCTATTTGAAATTGGTCTGGAATCGAACTTAAAGGAACTGATGGCAGTCGGTATCCAGGCAGTCGTCGTCGCAGTGGTGGGGGTAGTGGTGCCCTTTGCAGCTGGCACTGCGGGGCTGATGCTCTTTTTTGGCGTGCCAGCGGTTCCGGCGATTTTTGCGGGTGCGGCTTTGACTGCAACCAGTATTGGGATTACTTCCAAAGTTCTCTCAGAATTGGGGCGTCTCACTTCTAGAGAAGGTCAGATTATTCTGGGCGCTGCGGTTATAGACGATGTTCTGGGTATCATCGTTTTGGCAGTGGTAGCAAGTTTGGCAAAAACGGGTGAAGTAGATGTCAGCAACGTCATTTATCTGATCGTCAGCGCCAGTAGTTTTCTACTAGGTGCGATTCTGCTAGGTAAGGTTTTTAACAAATCCTTTGTAGCGATCGCCGATCAGCTCAAGACGCGCGGCGGGCTAGTCATACCGGCTTTCATCTTCGCATTCTTGATGGCCTATGTGGGAGCCGCTATTCACCTAGAAGCCATTTTGGGAGCTTTTGCAGCTGGCTTAGTCTTAGACGAAACGGATAAGCGTAAAGAACTGGAAAAGCAGGTAGTGCCTATTGCCGATCTGCTGGTGCCGATTTTCTTTGTAACGGTTGGGGCTAAAACTGACCTAGGAGTTCTCAATCCAGCGGTTCCCAGTAACCGGGAAGGGTTGTTCATGGCTATGTTCCTGATTGTCGTGGCAATTCTCGGAAAGGTTGTTACGGGTCTAGTCGTATTTGGTCAACCTCAGATCAACCGATTAGCGATTGGCGTCGGGATGATTCCACGAGGCGAAGTCGGGTTGGTCTTTGCCGGTGTTGGTTCTGCCAGCGGTGCTTTGTCTGAAGCCACAGAAGCCGCGATTATTATGATGGTCATCTTGACAACTTTTTTAGCACCTCCCTTATTACGGTTTGTGTTTCAAGAGCCTGCATCGGTTCCTGCTAAGGAAAGCGATTAGTTATTAATTCATGTGTGGGTAGTGGGTAGTGGTGGTATACAATCAACACCGACTACCTACTCCGTAGTACCTACTGACAAAAAACTAACAGCAAACGGTTTTTGTGAAACTTAAGTCACTTTATCTACGTCCCTTGGGGTTGGTTATCGGATTTAATCGGATTTAAAAGGTTTCTCTCGCTTTGAGAAAAGTGTTGGCTCGCGCGGCTTGGGAATAGGCAGCATCAAGACGTTATCATTGCCAAGCCCTGAGAACAAAAATCTCTGATGAGAAACTCCATACACCAGGCATCTTCCCGATGGTAATTGGCTTTTTCCAGCGAAAAAAGTCATGCCTAGTCGATTATTCTGCATTGCGACCAAAGTCGTGATATTGTTCAACCCAGTCTAAAATCGTTTACTTTGTTTACCGCAATGCACCGGATGTGAACCGAAAACATCCGAAACAGGTCTACAGCGTACAGGCCGATTATTACGGTCTTTGCCTTTTTCAGGAGCAACGATAGTGAGATTTTACTGGCTATTACCCAGTTTTTTGAGCATTTTTCTCGTTTCACTTCCCGCGAATGCGGCAAGACTGGTGTATTGGCGTTTTGATGCCAATCAGAACCGACTAGACTTTAGGACGGATGATGGAGTGCAACCGCGAGCGCAACTGCTTGCCAACCCGACCCGTGTGGTAATCGATCTGCCCGGTACCAGCTTGGGGCGCTCAACGGTGACTCAGCAGTTGGCTGGATCGCTGCGTTCTCTGCGTGTAGGACAGTTTGAAGGTAATACTACTCGGATGGTGATTGAATTAGACCCTGGTTACACCCTCGATCCAGAAAAAGTGCTAGTTCGAGGAGCTTCCCCCAGCCAGTGGTCGGTGCAATTACCAAAGCCCGAACGAGTAGCGCAGGTGTCAAATCCTTCACCCAGAGATCTAGCACCCAGAGATCTAGATTTGGGAAATTCTCCGCCGCCCCCTTTGCAACCGCTTCCCAATCAAGCTCCTAGAAATCCTTCGCCGCCTCCAGTGCTGAGTCGCCCACCGATTCGTCAGACACCTCCAAACGTAACGGTTGGGTCGCTTGCTCAAATCGAAGATGTGCAGGTAACGCGGGATGGGTTTTTCCTAAAGACGAATGGGGGTCGCCCGCAGATTATTAAGGTGAACCGGAGTAGCGATCGCAAAAACATTACTTTTGACCTGCGAGGAGCGACCCTTTCCCGCAGTCTTACATCGCCTTCTTCGACGGTGAATCGCTATGGCGTCAGTCGCATCTTATTGTCCCAAGTTGATACTTCACCCTCAATCGTTCGCGTCACGATGAACGTGAGGAGAGAAAGCCCGGACTGGCTGGCAAGTGTTAGCGATTTTGGCGGTATTGTCATCTTGCCGAAGGGTACGAGTGCTGGCGACATTGAAAGTCCACCACTAGCTGGAAATCAACCCTCTCCCATTTCGGGGGGGTCTAGACCGCCTTCAACTGCACCCAGCCAACCCGTCCCCACCAACCGTCCGAATAATCAGTTAGCAACAATTCAATCGGTTGAACTCGCTTCTTCCGGAACCCAGTTATTAATTCGGGCGGATGCGTCTGTCAGATACACCGGCAGATGGGATGCAAGAGAGGGAGTTTATCGAATTACGATTCCTTCCGCTGAACTAGCTGACCGAGTTAGGGGACCTCAACTGGATGCCACCACTTCAGTGCGGCGGGTGCGTTTGCAGCAGCAAGACTCGCGGACTGTCGTTATTCTGGTGCAACCAGCCTCAGGGGTACAGGTTGGAGAACTCAATCAGGTGAGCGACCAACTTTTAGCACTGCAACTGCAACGAAGTCGCCTTGGCTCGGTTGTTCCTCCCACAGGCCCTATTCGGGTTCCGCCCACGGGTTCTGTTAACGTGCCGCCGCCTCAGAATAACAATCCGCCTTCGCGACCCCGCCCCCGTGTTGGACGATTGGTTGTGGTTGTAGATGCCGGACATGGAGGCAAAGACCCTGGAGCCATCGGTTATAGAGGTTTGCGAGAGGTCGATGTAATTTTGCCGATTGCACAGCAGGTAGCGGCATTGCTAGAGCAACAGGGCATCCAGGCGGTGATGACGCGAAAGGATGACTATTTTGTAGACTTGCAACCACGAGTAACGATGGCTGAGCGAGCCAATGCCGATTTATTCGTCAGTATCCACGCCAATTCAATTGGTGGGCGTCCTGATGTGCAGGGGCTGGAGACTTACTATTACTCTAGTGGTGGGCGTTTAGCGCAAACCATTCACAATAGTATTTTGCAGAACGTTGATATCCGAGATCGAGGAGTGCGGCAGGCGAGATTTTATGTACTGAGGAAGAGTTCGATGCCCGCTGTTTTAGTGGAGGTTGGTTTTGTGTCCAGCCCACAAGAGGCTGTGAAGTTGGCTTCGCCAAATTACCAGAGCCAGATGGCAAGAGCGATCGCTCGCGGTATTCTACAGTACATTCAACAAAGTCTCTAAATGCCGGTTTGTGGGGAGTGGTTGATTAATGATGAATAAGGAACAAAAAACAAATGAGGCTCTTCAACGAGCCAGAATTGGGATTTTTGATAGCGGAGTCGGCGGGCTGACGGTATTGAGGGAACTCTACCGGCAGCTGCCATCCGAATCGATTCTTTACTTTGGCGATACGGCTCGACTGCCCTACGGCACTCGCTCTCAGGCAGAAATTTTGCACTTTGTGCGCGAAATTCTCATCTGGATGATGCAGCAGGGCGTCAAAATGGCGATCATGGCGTGCAACACCAGTTCTGCCCTCGCTTTAGAGGCAGTGCGGTCTGAGTTTCCTCTCCCGATTTTGGGAGTTATCTTGCCTGGTGCCCGCGCGGCTGTTGAGCTAGGCAACCGGATTGGAGTCATTGCTACCCCAGCCACTGCCGCTAGCAACGCTTATCGTCGCGCGATTTTAGAAGTTGACGCCACTGCCCAAGTTTGGCAAGTCGGTTGCCCAGAGTTTGTGCCGGTGATTGAGCAAAACCGCATCCATGAGCCTTACACCCTAGAAGTGGCGCGGGAGTACTTGGCACCGTTACTGCACCATCGTATTGACACGCTTGTTTATGGCTGTACCCACTATCCCCACTTAGCACCCGTCCTGAGGAAAATTCTGCCCCGGTCGGTGAAGCTATGCGATCCGGCAGTTCATGTAGTGGCTGCGGCTGCACAAGAGCTGGATTTACTAGGACTGAGAAACACCCGCCCGCCTCTAGCAACTCGATTTGCCGTGAGCGGTTGTCCCGAACAGTTTGCACAACTGTCAGTACAGTGGCTGGGGTGTACGCCTGCGGTAGAAAAAGTTTATTTACCGACAGTGCTACATCGGCAATTACCGCTAGAGCTAAGCGAGTAGCAGTCAATTGAAGAATGGGTTCTTCAATCCAAAATTCTAGATTTGACTGCTAATCGCGGATCGATGAGGTGAGCGTGCTGCAAACGGCTAATACTTCTGTCGCGATCGCTAGGGTATGGACTTCGTCCTACCCGCACCTTTCACAGTTCGCTGTGCCAGAATCAACAGCAGGTAAACCGTCAATAAATAACCAGTGGCTAAAAACGGTATAATCAGAGGCATATCATTATACGTCATAGTGTCGCACAATCACAAGTAGCGGAATGTAAATTTTTATACAAGTTCTTTTCCCAAGACAATGCCCCAAGTCAAGACTTGAGTCAATGCTTGAGAATATGGCTGCCCATAGGAATTCTGGAGGTCGCTGTCGCCCCAAAAATTCTTGATTTAACTAAAACCCCAGAAAATTAATAAAAATAATCTGAGATTTTTTCGGCAATCCCGTAGATAGCAAGCTAATCTACAGTGCCTATTGAAAGTCCTTTATTTTCGGATGGCTAGTTTTCCTAGAGCCTTAACGCTAGAAAAAGATGCAGGAAGCCGGAAATGCTACCGCCTACCAAAAATCTGCCATCCTTTACCAATTCATTACAAACACGTAAGTGTTTTCTGTAATTTTTTGGCTCAGTAACTCTATTAAGCTTTTCAAATCCTTACATATTAGAGTAACACAAGATCCCCAAGGGTTAGGAGGGATTTTTTTAGATACTTTACAAGTCGATACAATTTCAAAAAAAGGCTGCGGGGGCATCTTCTAAGGAACAAAACTTCCCTGTAGGGGAGCATTAGCTTAAAATAAATGACAGGAATGTAAAATTTCGTAACTATTAAGCCAGAGTCAGCTGATCCATGACCTCAGTGACCTCCCTCTTTGCCCCTGTTGAATCAGACCTACGTGTTCTGACGGAGAATTTGAAAAAGCTGGTTGGTGCCCGTCACCCCATCCTGTATGCGGCGGCAGAACACTTATTTGGGGCAGGAGGAAAGCGCGTTAGACCCGCTATCGTCCTGCTGATATCGCGGGCAACCATGCTGGATCAAGACCTTACCCCACGTCACCGACGTCTCGCAGAAATTACGGAAATGATTCACACCGCTAGTCTGGTACACGACGATGTGGTGGATGAATCCGAGGTAAGACGCGGTATTGCCACGGTTCATAGCCGGTTTGGCAATCGCATCGCTGTGTTGGCGGGAGACTTTTTATTTGCCCAATCTTCTTGGTATTTGGCAAATTTGAATAATTTAGAAGTAGTGAAACTGCTCTCAGAAGTGATTATGGATATGGCAGAAGGAGAAATTCAGCAAGGGCTGAATCGCTTTGATGCCAGTATGTCCCTCGAAGCTTACTTAGAGAAGAGTTACTACAAAACTGCCTCGTTGATGGCTAACAGTGCGAAGGCGGCTGGACTACTCAGTGATGTCTCGGAGGAGGCGGCAGAAAATTTGTATCGCTACGGACGTCATCTCGGCTTGGCTTTCCAGATTGTGGATGATATTTTTGACTTCACGGGTTCGACAGAAGCTTTAGGTAAGCCAGCCGGATCGGATCTAAAAAGTGGCAATCTAACAGCACCCGTGTTATTTGCCTTAGAAGAAAAACCTTACCTGGAGGCGCTCATTGAGCGGGAATTTACAGAGGAGGGGGATTTAGAAGCAGCGATCGCCTTGATTGAAGAAAGTCAGGGCATTGAGCGATCGCGCGAATTAGCTGCCCATCATGCCCAACTCGCCGTTCAACAATTAGCAGATTTACCGCACTCGGAGTGCCGTCAAGCGCTAATTGACATGGCTGAGTACGTGTTGAGTCGGCTTTACTAAGGAGTGTGGATTTATTAACCCCCAATTTCTTTTGTAGGGGCATGACTGTAGGGGCTTTTTCTGGGTATGCCCCTACAGAACGCGAACGAGCGTAAGTTCTTTAATCGACATTCCTAAGAATGAATCAAAATCCAATAAGCCATTAGCAAATTTTACACTTGGCGAGTCTCGCCACCAGAGAAGAACACACCAAATCCCAGCGACCCAATCCAGTCTCTTCTAATCCTCCAGCCGGAAGATGACCCGATGGGGCAGAATTTCCGGAGAAAGTGAGATCCGAGTAATTTAACCAATTGCCTTTGACACGCCAACCCACTTGGTCGCCAAAACGACACCAAGTGGCATAGTCAAAGTTAGGTTTTCCGCCAATCTTTTCCCAAATGCGCTTCTGGACGCTAAAGCCAAAGCGTCCGTCGCTGTAATTTCCCCAGAGTCGATCGATCGTACTGAGGTGTTGGCAGGGAAACTTTTGAAAATCTTCAACTCTCAGCCAGCCTTCTGGTTCTCGATGGGAAATTTTCAGCAGGAGCATTCGTGTTTCCCGATCTGCTTCCTTCCAGTTCCGGGCGGTAAGGAAATCCCGCAGTTTGCTGTAATTTATCCCCAATGCCCTGAGATGAGCGGGAGAGGAAGCCATCGTGGGTATCGTGACATTGACATCAGAAGGTCTAGTAAGTTTAGAGTGCAAGACTTCCAGCACCTCCGAAGCCGATTTATAGCGATCCTTCGGTAAAGGCTGAAGCAGTTTATCCAAGATTTGACCTAACTCTTGACTAATAGTTGTGCCATCTGGCAGACACTCTCGCCACATCCAGCGACACTCTAGCGGTTCATAAAGACCATCAGAACCATCTACTGTAGGAAGAGATTGGGTGAGCAGACAAACGCAAGTGACTCCTAAACTGTAGAGATCGCTAGCGGGGTAGGCATGACCGTGCATTTGTTCCATCGGCGTATATCCTACCGTACCGACCGTTGTCCCCACTTGCCCCATCGTCGTCTCTGTTACCAGTTTGGAGACGCCAAAATCAATTAGGACTAACCTGCCGTTTCGGTGACGACGCATAATATTCTCTAGCTTGATATCCCGGTGAATCACCCCACGTTCGTGAATAAATTTGAGAATTGGCAGTAACTCAGCCAAAAGCTGTCTAATCTTTTGTTCGCTAAAAGCTCCCTGAGTAGCCAATTCTTGACGTAAAGTGAGTCCCGCAATCAACTCTTGCACCAGATACAGGCGCTTATCTTCTTCAAAGTAAGCAAGCAGTCTGGGAATGTGGGGATGTTCTCCCAGTTGAAACAACCGCACGCCTTCCTGGTTAAACATTGCCGTTGCTTTTTCCAGCGCCTTCGGATTGGCTTGAATCTCTGAGGATGGTAAAAATTGCTTCACCACGCAGGGCGCATTCATACAGTCAGTATCTGCTGCCTGATAGGTTCTGCCAAATCCGCCACCACCAATCGGTTTGAGGATACGGTAGCGATTTCTCAGTAATAAATGGCAGCCACAATTTTGGCAAAATTTATAATTGTCAGGATTTAGGCGATCGCGGCAATTGGGATTTGGACAGTAGATCATACCCAGGCAGGATTCAGCAGGTTGAGTCTATCGTAGTTCTTCCCAGAAGGGTGACATCCGACAAGTTGGCTGCGACAACTGGCAGCTATTGTTTCGGAAATGTCTTGCCGACTTCTCTCCCATCGTCTCTGGATTCGGCGATCGTTCGATTAGTATCAGCGTCGTAGCGGAGTTGCACATTACCCACTTCCAGAACGGCTGCCATCCCCGTACCCGTGATAGTTGCTACAGGCGGGATTCCCCTGCCTACAAAGGTAGCGATCCAGATTTCGGCATTTGCGCCGGAAATACTGACTTGCAACGGATCGCCCGCAGTTACTACTGCTGCTTTTGGGTGCAGCACCCAGCCTTTGAGGTAGCTGTCACTACCGCCGCGTAGCAAAAAAGTTGACAACCCGCCTTCCATTCCAACCGTTGCAGTGACGCCACCATCACCTTTCTCGTTTCCGAGGTTGAGTTGCCAGGTGTAGGTATGCGCCTCCTCATCCCGAATTCGATCGAGCGTTGCCAGTACAGCAGTATTATCAGTTTCAGAAAACTTGACCAGGAGGTGGCGCTTGGCGCTGCTTAAGCCCAAACTGGCGTATTTCTCCCCACCGTCGATGATGACGTAACCGCCATCTGGGTTGGAATTGAAAAATTCATGCCTTCCCGTTGTACCGCGATCGCGCTGTGCTTTTCCGTCCACCAAGAGGGTGCTAAAAGTGGCAGGGTTGCCAGAAATTTTGGCAGGCCCTCCGATGAAATGATGGTTGTAAGCGAGTAAGCCAAGTTGGAAGGCTTCTGACTGATCCCAAGCATTCTGGTGGCGATCGCTATCTGCCATCACCGACACGAGGATATCGTTCTCATCTTGCCAGCGATCGCGGAAAAAGTAAGCGCCTCTTTTTTCATCCCCCACAGACGAGGGCAACAAACCTGTTGGATTAAAGGAAGGGGCGCTTTCTGGGTAATAGATTAGCGACCAGATCGTTGCGCCCCTCTGTTTGTCAAATTTCTCGGCTGGGGTGCCTGGGGCATCTATTCCCATGTGCCGATCGTAAAAGTAGCGGTAGAAAGGCAATAAGCGTGGGGGTACCGATCCCAGGAGGAGACTCGTCCAGCCTTCGTCACCAATGCCTGCACCGGATACGCCAGATTGAAGAAAGTAGCGATCGCCCGATTCATGCATCATAAATGCACCGGCGTACATGACCAATTTCCAGAAATGTCGTGCGGTAAAATCAGCGTCAAGCTCAGCATCGCCAACACTCCGGAGAGCATAAACCGCTGGAACTAAAAAAATCCCTGCATAACTGTCATAACCAATCCCTTCCTGACTTAAACCCAACTGACCGTAAGCGTTGATTAGGTGAGTTTTCAGCCACCCTTTGAGCTGAGTGTATCGCTTGGCGCGGTTGCGTTCCTCGTACACAGCCAGCATCATCACCAGTTCCCCACCCCGACAGACTGCTACCCAGTTAGAAGCCATTGCTGGATTACTGAGGTTGGGGTGACGGAAATTCTCCCAAGCATCAAGAGCGAGGTTAATTTTGCCTTTAATGTAATCTCGCTGCTGTGGCGTCCAACCACGATACGCCCAATCATAGGCGATCGCAAAATTTTGTCCCACCGTCGCCCTAGATAGCCCATATTGCGCTTCCGGCAGGCGGTGATCTGGGTCTGGATCTCGGTGGATGAGATGGAGGGCTTGGTAGGCAATCTGTGCATACTTATTTTCGTTTGTCAATAAGTACAGCAGCGCTGCTTCCCGTGCCAGATAGGAACGGGCATAGTTCCAGTTACCGTCATTCGGGTTGCCATCATAAATGCGCCAGTTGTTCTGGGTTACTCGCGCTTTCAGGGCATCGAATGCTTGCTGATGATGCGATCGCGGCACCCGAATTGCCGATCGGATTTGTTCGATCCGTCTTTGAGTTAGAAATAAACGCGGGTGTGCTTCGTCAGCTAGTACCTTGAAGGGCGCTAGAACTATCAGCAGACCGATGAAGATACGGCTTTTCACCTCTTTCGTCCTCTGCGGTTTAAATTTTGTCTACAGCAATCCTCTTTGATTTGTAAGATATTTTTTTAACGAACCGCCAAGGACGCAGAGGACGCGAAGTAAGAGAGGGAGAGAAAGCAGAGGATTTCATGAATCACTTAAGATTGCTATTGAAATCAGGGTGAATCGCTTTTGGCATTTCAAGCCGGATGGAAATAATCGTAGATTTCCTGGGCTAATTTAGGGCCAACACCAGGAGCCTCAGTTAGCTGCTTTGGAGTTGCTTCGCGAATATAATCAATGGAACGAAAATGCGCCAAGAGTTGTTTCTGTCGCTGAAAGCCCAATCCAGGGATTTCATCTAAACGCGATCGCCGCAGCTTATCACTGCGCTGCTGACGGTGGAAACCGACTGCAAATCGGTGCGCCTCATCCCGCAGTCGCCGCAACAACTGTACCCCTGGTTGTTCTGCATCTGTCTGTAACGGTGAAGACTCACCGGGTACAAAAATCTCCTCTCTCTGCTTGGCAAGACTAACAACTCGCAAGTCTTCCATTAAATTCATCTCTTGCAGTACGGCGACAACCGATGAAAGCTGACCTTTCCCGCCGTCAATCATTACTAAATCGGGCCAATCGGGATTCCCAACTCGCTGCATTTGCGGGTCTTCGGCATACTTGCGGAAACGCCGTTGGATAACTTCTGCAAGACTGGCAAAGTCGTCCGAGTGACCGGCAGTGACGGTGGGATTTTTTATTTTATAGTGGCGATAGTGCTGTTTTGCGGGTATAGCGTCAATGAAGACTACCTGAGACGCGACAGCATTCGCTCCCTGAATATGGGAGATATCGTAGCCTTCAATCCGGTGGGGTAAGTCGGGTAGATCAACAATGGCGGCTAAATCTTCCATTGCTTGAGTATTGCGATCGCCTAATCGTTGCATCCGCGCTAGTTCATACTGGGCGTTGCGCTCCACCATCTCAATCAATTCTGCCTTGGTTTGTCGCTGGGGAGCAAGTAGCGTTACTTTTCGTCCTTTTCGCTCAGTTAAAAATTCTGTGAGCATTTCCCCTTCTGGCAACTCGTGCTGCACTAGAATTTCTATCGGGATTTCTACGGACTCTGCATTTGCGTAATGTTCCTCTAATACCCGCTGCAAAATGGCTCCTGGCGTCCCCGATTGAGCTTCCGCCACAAAGCCTAAACGACCAACCAGTTTTCCCGCACGCATCTGGAACAATTGGATGCAGGCGTGTTGGGCATCAGCAGCCAGAGCGATCGCATCCCGCGAAACGGTATCATCTGGCAAAGACACTTTTTGATCTGCACTCAAAGACCTTAACCCGGCAATTTGGTCGCGCATCCGCGCTGCTACCTCAAAGTTTAGCTCTTCGGCTGCCTTTTCCATATTCGCCGTTAAAATATCAATCAGTTCTCCGGCTCGTCCTTGGAAAACCATCGCGATTTTTTGGATTGTTTTGCGATATTCTTCTGGTGAAATCAACTTTTGACAGACGCCTGGACACCGCCCTAAATCGTAGTTGAGGCAAGGACGATCTTTAAATAAAGGTTGCGGACGCTGGCGGATTGGGAAGAGCCGTTTTGCGATTCGTAACGTGGTTCGCAACAAACCTGCATCCACAAAAGGGCCATAATACTTATCTTTTTCTTTTCCCAGACGCCTGTTCCGAGTAATGAAAATGCGAGGATATTCTTCCGACCACGTAACCAGAACGTAAGGATACTTCTTATCATCTTTGAGCAGCACGTTGAAGTAGGGTTGATGCTGCTTAACTAGATTGGCTTCTAGCGCAAGTGCTTCGGCTTCGGTGTCGGTGACGATGAATTCAATCTCTGCGATTTGCCGCACCATCATCATAATGCGATCGCTCAATTTTTGGGAGTCGCGGAAATAAGAGCGAACTCGCGATCGCAATTTTTTCGACTTGCCAATGTAGAGGATGCGATCGCTAACATCCTTCATAAAATAGACCCCTGGTTCTGGCGGAATCTCTTTCAGACGGCTTTCCAGGCGTTCTGGCTCTTTGAGGAGCGGCAGGATTTTTGTAGATGCGATCGCTCCTTCAGCCGATAGATAACCAGCTTGAGTTGTGGCGGGAAATAATTCGTTCCCATTTCTTAGGGTTTGCGGATCTGTCATCCTAATACACTCCTAGACAGCAGCAATTGTTAATTTTTAAGTCGCGCCCTTGAACAAACAGTAACGGATTTTCTATCTGGTAAAATTTCGTAGCCACCATTTTTATTTAATTCTAAATATCAGTGCAAATTCGTAATTAACGTTTTTTACTAATTTCACAACTCAGTAAAAATTCGCATTAATTTTAATTTTTAAATGCGAGATCTCTTTCCGGAAATCAGTTAAGCTTTGTTGAAGTCATTACCAGGTTAGATAAAGTTATAACGAATAATGCTAATCTTTCAGCTTTTAAGTTGAAATTGGTTTTAAAATGCTGCTACAACATTTTTTGCTAACTACCTCCCCCTGGTTAAAATTATGAAATTGGAAGAGTTTGAGAATCAATATCGGAACGCTATGGATGACACGCTCAACCAACTCCAGACAGTGATCTTGTTATTGGCACAAGTAGAAGCTCAGGTTAGGGGAATAAGTTCTTCTGTGCAAAATCTAAGCCTCACCGTGGAAAAATACATTAACGAAAATAAAAGTGAATAACGATTGATTTAATTGCCAGAAATTCACGAAGTCGTTAATGAATTTCTTCTGCAATAGCTTGTCTCAAAGAAACTAGATTCACAGGTTTAACAAAGAACCGACGTGCCCCTAAACTAAGGGCACGCTCTTCATCTGCTTGAAAAGCATAGGCGGAAACGACAAACACGGGGATGTGGAGCCAGTCTGGCCTTTCTTGGATTTGCTGGAGTAGCGTATAGCCATCAATGTCTGGTAATTTTAAGTCTAGCAAAACTAAGTGCGGCTGAAACTCAGCCATCGTCTGAAAAAAATCAGCCCCCCCGGCTAGGGAGAAAACTTGGTATCCCAGATAACCAAGATAGTCATTTAGCAGCTGTCGATTCGTTTGGTTATCCTCAACGAGCAAAATTCGCTTAGGAGATGCTTCAGCACTAAAGTCGGAATTCGGGTTGAATTGTGAGCGTTCAGTCTCACCGCTCCCGTTAAATTGACCTGGGAAGATAGTTAAAAGTGATACAAGCATTAACCGAATCCATTGCACTCAGTGTAGCTATAACTTTATTAATAAGTTATCCGGTTAACAATAGATCAAAGTTGAATGGCACTTAACTTTTGTCCTGAACTAAAATACCCTATCCTATCCTTCGGGAACGCGAACGGGAACGCCTATGGCGAACGGCAGCGCTCTTTGGGAACGCGCTAAGAGCTAAAGTCAGTTTTAACTGACCCAAAATACTGCCGGAGCAAAAGCTCGCAACCTGTTTTAACAGGTTGCGAGCTTTAAGGTGAGAGATTTATCGCAAGGCTCTTATATCAGTGCCATTCGAGTGAAGTTCAGGTTTAGGCGAACTTAAAAATTGACGTGCTGGGGTATTAGCAGGATACTGATCCTCTCAGCATGGCTTAGTGTATCTCTGGCTAAGGGAATTCCTAATGCCTGAAAAACTTTCAGCAGCGTTGCAATGTATGGCACTCCCAGCAAAGTCGGAATGAATTCAGATAGGCGAGTACTCTGGCAAGACAATTTTGATGATTTGTTCCAGAGGTCATTAATGGCGTCTCTAGGGTAAACAAACTCTTTAGATTAAGCGGGGCATAGTACAAGACGAGTGACTCCTGAAAAGCATCTTTTCAACCCTCAGTTGTTCAAACTAGACTCCTCAACAAGTTAGCTATTTCGTTCCCACAATGCTCCAGAAGCTCCAAGAGCAAGGATTCTAGGGACACTGCCTTCGGGTGTATCTCGTTTTTAAAAACATTATTTATCATTGAGAACCCTACTCTAATCCCCGTGAATCAGAATTCTTCCTTGTCTTGGCTCCGAAAAGTGGGGAGATTGAAGGGGGTACGGAGAGAGTAAATCTTGCCTTGCTCGGCGAACGGGGGATTGAGGGGGTTCCTCCATCACAGAAGTATCTGTTAGACGTAATTGGTGAAATGGTATCACCTGGAAAAATGCTTAAAAGAAGCGGGGGAAAAATAGAATTTCTTCCTCACTGTTTACGGTAAGGGATTAGGTGACATTCCGGATTGCAACAACGCTTAAATTGCAACAAAAAAAGGGAGCAGATAGCTCCCTACTTTTTTAGGCTAAGACTGTGGAAGGTGCAAAATTTATGCTGCTTTTTGCAACTTGCGCTTAGCAGCAAAGAAACCACCCAAACCAATTAAGCCCAACAATGCGGAAGGTTCGGGTACGTCGAGGGGTGTTGCTGTCTGGGAAACCTTGAAATTTACAGATGCTTTAACAGGGACTTTTCCAAAAATAGGGCTTGACACAGAACCTAACGCCAAACCTTCACCAGAAATATTACAGGTACCACTCAGGCACACTTTAATCTTATCGAACTCATAGCCTTTTACAGTCAAGATATCGGTAATCTTGCTGTAAGAGAAATTAAACGTAGAAAGAAGATCGGTTGGACTATAACTTAAACCCTTGAAGATGGAGCCAAAACCGCTAAAAGAATCAATGGAACCCAAATTACTGAGGTAACTACCAAAATAATCTCCTAAATAACCGAAAGGATGATCGAGGGTTAGTTCTGAATCTCCTGCATCTTGCAGCCTACCGCTGAGATTATCGATAATGTAGCTCTTGTCTACATCCACGGTGAAAGGTATTGTCCCAAGGAAGGCATTGACCTTCCCAGAGTAATCGAGTTTTGTCAATTGGGCTGCCTCAACAGGAGCCATACCAATTGTGCCCAAAGTGACAAGTGCTGCTCCCGCAGTAGCGATTGATAACTTTACATTTCCTAACATTTTGGTGTCTCCATCAGTTCTAGGATTGTGCTTTCGTACAGCCACCCCAACCGGATTATCAAGCGTGTTGTCGGTTTTGAGCTTCAGGTGGTACTGGACTTCTTGGCACCCTCAGATATGTCTGTCTATTTTTTACTACAACTGTCATAATTTAGTGGTATTTACGGAGAAGTTGGTAAAGATACCGTAAATTTACTGTGATGTTTGTATAAAGAAAAAATCGGCCCGTCTCTTTATCTTGACGGTGCCGATTAAATTTACGATTTTTAGCTAACTATTGACACTGCTAGTTTTTTATGTATAACCGCAGTGACTACAGAATTTAGGCTTTTTTCAGCATCTTACGCTTGACAGCAAAGAAACTACCTACACCGAGTAGACCCAGCATGGCTGAGGGTTCGGGTACTGATTCTGTTGTGGGTGGAACCCCATCAATTGTCAGTTCGTAGTTGCCGGTATGAGATGACTTTTTGCCTGTTTTGTCAAACTCACCTTTTTCATACAGTCCAGAGTTTGTGGCAAGGAAGTTGTATTTATATTCAGTCTTGTCCTCATAGGTAACTTTGACAACTTCGCTGGCTTGGAAGCCCTTGGGCACAAAAGGATAGAGGGTACTTAAATCGCTGTGACCCGCTAGCCCAAAGCTAATCTTGCCTGTAGTATCGTCTTGATTGACATAGGAGATATTAGCGTCACTGGATTTCTGGAATCCGCCGAGGGACAAAAACGTGTTATACAAAAATGAGTTTGCAGTTTGTCCCGCCTTGCTGATGAATTCGTTAAACCACTTGTTGGCAAGGTTTGATGCTCCATAGCCTGTAGTGTAAATACCCGTGTCAGTTGTAAACCAGTCTAGTCCTGTCAGACTGCTGAAAGTAATACTTTTGCCGCCAATCATACCACTCAAGCTAGTGACTGGAGCGTTTTTAAAGGCGGTCAGGCTTTTATATGTGTTACTTTCGCTGCTAGCAAATAGCTCTACGTTTCCAGTAGGATTGCTGCTATCGCCACTTAAGATTGTCGCTAAATCAGCGTTTGGATTGTTATAGGTATAACCATCCTTCGAGTCATATTTGATGATGTCAGTTCCTGTGATGGTCGCGCCTGTCAGGGTTCCAGCGGATGCCGGGGCGCTAGCGATCGCACTGAGGCTTGCCAACACTGAAGCGCTTAGCAAAATTTTCTTGATAGTACCTGTCATTTTGTGTGTCTCCACAAGTTTTCTGTCTAGATGAGTTTTGCTGGATAACGCGCACAGTAGCTAGGGCGCGGTCAGTTTTCGATCGGGGTTAACAGTTCCAAATAAGCAGGGACAACAATCAAGCGCCCGTCTTTTTAGCCTGTTTTTTGTTTATTCACTTGTCTCTATTTAATATAGTCAAATAATTAGTCTTAATCGATAAACTTTTGATGATTTTTGGTAAAGTTTGAGTAAAAGATTGAAGGCAAAAAGCAATTTTATTTTCTCGTATACTGACCGTAGTAATACACAGTAATAGGAGACCAAAACCTAGAAATAGGAAGGTTATCCAAAATATGAATTCTGTCAAGGGTAGTTTCCATGAGTTTTAAGCTATGGGGCATTTAACCTGCCTAACCTTTAGGGACATTGCCTCTCATTAGTTGTTACAGAGGCGATCGCTCGCATCTATACGTTAGTGGCAACCGCTTTCTCCTACGGCTGACTACTGACAACAAAGCATCTATTTGAATCTAGGTGGTATTAAATGTCTAAAAACTTACTGCTTCTAACTGGTTTTTGCGCTTCCAGTTGTTTCTTATTTCGAGAAATTTACGGAGAAGTTAGTGAACTGACCGTAGATTTACGGTTATGTTGATTGCAGAAAAAATAGCTCCACTCTCTTTTTGAGGCGAAGCTAATCAGTTCTTGTGCATTTGATTTGACTATTTACTTGGCACACGCAAGATAAGACTTGCAGCCCTTCTAGGCAGCGATCGCTATCATTTTCACTTAGGCATTACTGGGGAGATCTTTTCAACCGCCATTTCTAATACCTCTGGATCGTGTACCAGCGCAAACCGTACATATCCTTCTCCAGATTTACCAAAACCGGCACCAGGTGAGGCAGCAACGCCAGTAGTTTCTACCAAATGGGTACAAAAGTTGATGGAGTCCTGTGCCCACGGTTCTGGCAATTTAGCCCAAACATACATGGTGGCAGATGGGGTAGGAACCTCCCAGCCAATTCTGTGAAGCGCTTTGACAAAGGCATCCCGGCGTTGGCGGAAGGTTTCAACTGCCACCTTAACACCCTCTTGAGAGCCACTTAGGGCAGCGATCGCTCCATTCAAAATTCCTTGGTATTGGTTGAAATCAACTGCTGCTTTTACCTGACGCAAGGCGCGGATCAGACTCGCATTCCCAATCGCGTAGCCGATGCGAAAGCCGCCCATGTTGTAAGACTTCGATAAAGTAAAAAACTCAATCGAGACGCTTTTTTCGGGGTCGGCTTGTAAAATCGAGGGAACGGCAACGTCTTCAAATACGAGATCGGCGTAGGGAAAATCGTGAACCAGCACTAGATTATGACGCTGGCAAAAATCAACGGCTGTCTGGAAAAAAGATAGGGGCGCGATCGCGGTTGTGGGGTTGTGAGGATAGCTCAGTACCATCATTCGTGACTGAGCCAAAACCGGCAAGGGGATCTCCTCAAACACTGGCAAAAACCCATTTTCTGCCCGTAGTGGCATTGGGTAAATTTGACCACCAGCTAGGTAAACTCCCCCAGCATGGGATGGATAACCTGGGTCAAGCAGTAAGGCAAAATCCCCTGGATTCAGCACTGCTAAGGGTAAATGAGCGGTGCCTTCCTGGGAACCAATCAGGGTCAGCACTTCGGTTTCCGGGTCAACCGGAATCCCGTATTTCTGGGTGTACCAGCAAGCGGCAGCTTGGCGAAAAGCTTGAGTGCCGTGAAACAGCAAATAGCCGTGGGTTTTGGGGTCAGATAAAGATTGGGCGATCGCGTCGATAACCCGATCTGACGCCGGTAAATCGGAGGAACCCAGCGATAGATCGATGATATTTTGTCCCGCCGTCCTGGCTTTTGCCTTAGCCCGATCCATATCGGCAAACACATTGGTTTGCAAGGGTTGTAAACGCTTGGCGAACTGCATATTTAGTCTTTAGTCCTTAGTCTTTAGTCCTTAGCCCTTAGTCTGTTGTCCGGTGTTTTTTGTCTCTCACCGAGCGATAACCAATGACTAATGACTACTGACTGTTTACAGGTGAGTTTCCAGGATACTCATTAATTTCTGCTTCCCAATCGCTCCCTCATAAGATTCAATCACCTCACTGTCTTTAAACAGCCTGAGAGCTGGAAGACCTTCTACTTTGTACTTTGCCACAGATTCGGGATTGGGGTCGCTTTCCATTTTCACGACCTTGAGGCGATCGCCATAAGTTTCCGCAGCGGCTTGCACGACTGGCGATACGAGGCGGCAGGGGCCGCACCAAGACGCCCAGAAGTACACTAATACTGGCTGAGTGGCTTTCAGGACTTCTGTTTCAAAGTCTGCATCATTAATTGAGATTGTGCTGCTCATGTCACCCCCGATTGACATTTATATTATTGCTTCACCTACTTAACACGGTATTCAAAACCGTTGCTAGTGGGCAGGAAAGCAATCAAGGTTTACGCCTTATTGATTGTAATACAGTACCTCAGGCGGTTCGTTGGGAATGGGGGTACATCAAGGAAATTTGCGATCGCACTTGATTGAGTACAAAAGCTTTATTCAGAGCTGTAATCTGGACAGTCGTATCTGTATTTTCTTATTTTTAGCAGTAAAAACTTTATTTTTTTAGCGAACTCATGTCTAATTAATAACAACTGATTCACGACTTTTTCAAGATTAACTAATCGACCTAGGCACGTTCAGCATCACCAATCCTTATCTCTTTTGCATCAATGTTGCTCGCTTTCGCTAAAACCTACGCCAGCAAGCGAAAATTTATCCTAAAATCTTTAACTAGCAACGCTTCTGATCGTGTGAAACTTATCAGCGTCAAATAGCACTGAACTTCAGAGAAATTTTGCTAAATTCAGCCCTAAACTAAAGTTTGGGCTAAAAGCTAAAACCTATTTAAACGGGTTCAAAGGCTTACCAGGAAGCTAAAGGAAGCTTTAGCTTTAAGCTGGAAATTTATTTTCAGGCTGCTTGCGTCAATACAGTTTTCCTTAAGTCAGCCAGTTATGGCAAGATAGACCCTCTTAATCCCATCGCCAACGAGTGTCAGATGAATGCAGAGCGGTCTATCAAAGTTTTGATTCGTAGATAAGGTATCGAAAAGTGCAGGAATCTATAGGTTATCCAATTGCCTTTTCAGGTCTTCTAATTCGTTATCAACTGCGGAATTAGATTTAGGGGTAGAGGAAGTGGTTGGGTTTCCTGCCGGTAGTTGCGCTTGGGTGGTGGAAGAACCAGTCAACTGCGCTTTCATTGCTGCTAATTCGTCATCAACATCGTTGCCGGATTCGAGCATGGCAAATTGCTGATCTAAATTATTGCCCGTAAGCTCGGCTGCTGCTGTGGAACGGGCTTCTAGTTCCAAAACTTTTTCTTCCATGCGCTCGAATGCACCCATTGCGGTGCTGGTTCCCAAGCGTCCCACGGTGTTTTGTAGCTGCTCCTGAGCCTTAGCAGCTTGTGCCCGTGCCTTGAGCATATCTTTCTTGGTCTTGGCTTCGGAAATTTTACTTTCCAAGGCAATCAAGTTGCGCTTGAGGGTGTCCACCTGAGTGGTTTGTCCATCCAAGCTAGTTTTCAGAGTAGCGGCAGTGTCAGCGTTGGTCTTCTTGCGTACCAGCGCTTCTCTAGCGAGATTTTCATCGCCTTTTTGCAGAGCCAACTGGGCGCGGTTTTGCCAGTTGTTCGCTTCGGTTTGGGCTTGGTTGTATTGTTGCTGAGTTCGTTTTTGGGTGGCAATGGATCTAGCAACAGCCTGACGCAACTGCACCAGGTCTTCCTGCATATCGATGATGGACTGCTCCAGAATTTTTTCTG
Organism: Trichocoleus sp. DQ-U1; assembly: GCF_039961925.1. Lineage (NCBI taxonomy): Bacteria > Bacillati > Cyanobacteriota > Cyanophyceae > Leptolyngbyales > Trichocoleusaceae > Trichocoleus > Trichocoleus sp. DQ-U1. The sequence continues at coordinate 82,806 of NZ_JAMPKB010000015.1, forward strand.
GGTCTTCAGCTTTGCTGACCACATCGTTAAGATTGGCTCGGACGACTCGGCTAATGCGATCGAATAATCCCATGACGCTGTTTATCCTCTTGGCGTGTACTAATGTAGGTATTTTCAGGCTCTGAGAGTAGCCTTGAGCAAGTTCAATTTAGGAGGTCAGGTTTTCCATCGGTGCAGTAGTCGGCAATTGCCTCAAACACCATTTCTAGTCTAGGGCGCTAGGCAAGAGTGACTTGGGCAACCTTCAGGAATCGTTAAAGACCCAACACTTTTCTTCCTAGTCTAGAAACTTCTAGTCCAAAGCGGTAGTTTCCAGATCAAGAACTTTCCAGTTGGGAGCGAATTTTTTGTAATTCGGCATCTTGGCTAGGGTCAAGTGCCTGCTGACTAGACGGCAGTTGCGGTGCTTCGGTGCCTTGGCTCAGCTGAGCTTTCATGGTAGCTAATTCGGTATCAATATCTCCAGCATCTTCCAGGGAGAGAAATTTCTTTTGCAAGTCATCGCTTCCGAGTTCAGCGATCGCTTCTGACTGCGCTTCTAGTTGCAAGACTTTTTCTTCCATGCGCTCGAAGGCGGTCAGAGAACTGGCAGTGTTGACACCGCCTAACATCTCATTAATTTTCGCAGATGCTTGAGCCGAACGAGCGCGAACGATGTACATATCTTTTTTGGTCTTGGCTTCAGAGATTTTGCTTTCTAGCGATCGCATATCTTGCTTAAGCCTACCGACGACTTGATTTTGTTGCTCGATCTGCGCCTGCATTGCCTCTGCGGTTTCCTGATAGGATTTGCGCTTGGTGAGGGCTTGGCGAGCTAAGTTTTCGTCACCTTTTTGCAGTGCCAGTTGGGCGCGATTGTACCATTCTTGGGAGGTAGACTGCGCTTGGTTGCATTGTCGCTCAGTCCGTTTTTGGGTAGCGATCGCTTGAGCTACCGCCTGCCGCAGTTGAATCAAATTCTCCTGCATTTCCATGACCGTTTCTTCCAGGATTTTTTCTGGATCTTCCGCTTGTCCAATCAGACTGTTGATGTTGGCTCGAATTACTCGCAAGATGCGGTCGATCAATCCCATGTCAGTTCTCCATTCACAACGCACGGGTTCAGTAGAGCGCGGTCACGCGATCGCGAACACGGCAGCGAACCCCTAAAAGCAGTCGCCCTCTTAGGGCATCGCAGTCCCAGTAGCAACGTTAACAGAATGCTAGGTTACTTTCCAACTCAACTACCTCCAGCTTAAGGCTGATCGACCGCCGCAGAAATCCCCTGTGTCTGAAGCTCTTTCACCAATGTTTGAGCCTGAGATTCTTTCTTGAACGCACCGAGATAAATTTGGGTGCCTTCTGGTGATAAATAGGCATCGGGAACAACCTTTCGCGCCTGTTGCAAGGAGCTTTCGCCATTGTATTTTACAAACACATAATAGAAGCCCTCTGGATTCGGCGCAGGAGTTGCCGCAGTCGGGGAGGGTTTCACACTTGGCTGTATACTCGGTTGTCCAGAGGGGAGGCGTTGCGGCAATCCTGGCAGAGGGCTGGCGGGTGTAAGGGGCACTGTTGCGGCTGGCGGCAGCTTTGGAAGCGGCACCGAGCCAGATTGTCCAGCCGAGGGGTTTCCGGGGGTAGGTGAACTGGGTAGCGGGGAAATTGTTGGCACCGCTACTTGGTTTCTGGGTAAGCCTGCCACATTGGCTCTTGGAGCTGGACTGGAAGATGGCAAAGTGCTTAAGGTATCCAAATTCACGTCCACAAATTCGTCAGTCGCTAGGTTTGGGCCACTTGGCGCAGCTCCGGCTGCTGGGGCATTGGTTGTTGGAGTTGTTGCTGTTGGAGTTGTTGCCGTTGGATTTTGAGCAACGGTGGGCGTGCCTGACTCCTGGAAACGATCTAAACCCAGAAAACTGAGGCTGCCAGGATTCGTCACCAAATAGCCCAAGGTGGCAGTTGAAAATAGCAACAACAACAAAGAACCAACTCCTAGGGGAGTTAGCAGGCTATCCAGAAAACTGCGTTCTGAGCGACGCGGAGCTGATGCCTCTTCTTCCACCAAACTTCGTAGAAGTTGTTCGGAAGATTCCAGATAGTCATTGGGAGGGACGTGCGTTGAAGTTGGATTGACAAACTCCGGTGGATCTGCTGCTGGTTCTGGATGCCAAGCTGGCTCCTGGGGCGGCGTGGCGAAGGTCGCTAGTTCCGCTCCAGAAGCCGATAAGTCAAAAGATGGCGCGGGTGCGGACGGTGTATACCCTGTTTCATTCTGGATGGTTGTCTCAACTCCTTTGCCTTCCAGATTTGCTGCCTGTGGTGGGCTGGCGGGCGGCGGAGGCGGAGGGGCGGCGGGCGGCTTTGCTGGGGCGGGTGATTGATTCCTGCCTCCCGTAGCACTCACGGAAATTAAGTCGATAGGTTTGTTGCGAACCCGATCGTGATTCATGCGGGGGGCAGGCGACGCTCCACGTCCCCCTCGTTCGCGTCGGTATCGAGATAATTCTTCTTCTAACTGCACGTCGAGACTGCCCAGAGCTGCCTGCAAGGCTGGATTGATGGACTGGGCGGGGGAGGGGCGAGTAGAAGACTCAACCGAATGACCTTGACTCATAGCTTTAGCTACTGACGAATCTTGGAGAGCTGACGGATCTCTTTATTACACGTTGTTTTCTGCTTGAAGGCAACCGTAACCCGAATCTGCTGTCTTGGTTTTGAGTACGATCGAGCAAGAGGATCGATCATTCTGCCATTTAGCTGGGGATTTGTTGGATGTCTTTTAAATCTCTTCATCATATCTTAGGGGCTATTGAAAATCAGGCGGCGTGGCAGGCTAGCCAAGAATTTCAGCGGTTACTCAAGTGTTGGCCTTCGGTGGTGGGAGTGGCGGTGCAGGCTCAAACGCGACCGATTTCCATATCGAGGGGCGTTTTGTCGGTTGCTACATCCAGTGCTGCTTGGGCACAAACGCTGACTTTTGAGCGTCAGCGAATCCTGCAAAAGTTGAATGCCCATCTAGGTAGCAATTTGGTTGATATTCGCTTTTCGACGGCTCAGTGGCAGAAGAACCCTGGTTCTAGTCGTTCCTGGTATGCACAGGAACAATCGGTGGCATGGAAAGAGCATCCCAGTCGAGTTGTTGAGGGGACATCTTCACCGTCGTTGAACCAGAAGGCACAACTGAAAGAACCCCACGAAGCTTTTCAACATTGGGCGGAAGGTGTGCGGGAGCGATCGCAACATTCACCGCTTTGCCCCCAGTGCCAGTGTCCCACCCCTCCCGGAGAACTCCAGCGCTGGGCTGTGTGCGCCCTGTGTGTTGTCCGGCAATGGAAAGGCTAGCTTTCAGTAGATTCAGTGAAATTAAGCCGAAACAGCGATTGGTACTAGGTCGCAGGCAACGCTTGCTTTCTCTGGCGGCACACCTCAAACCCCACAAATCATCTGCATCGCTTGAATTTATTTAGGTCTATCTGTTTAGTTCCTAATTCAAACTGGAATGTAAAGTTGTTTTGTAGCGTCTGTTACAGATGCCAGTTTCCTCTCCGTTACATCTTGTAACTTGGACGCCTGCGTAGCCTTCTGTACAAAAGTCTTCTAAGGCGGAGCTTGTATGCCACCGCCCTGAATTTACGGCATTAATCTATATTCCCGATTGCTTCGCCGTACGCTGACATCCTTACTTCCTAAGTAGTTACGGGAATGTAATGATTTTAATTGCCTACTAAGGCTGACTAAAAGAATTTTAGGGGCAAAAATCTTAATTTAGTCGAGAAATGCAAAGTTTGTCATCTAAATCAAGAGATAAACGACTGAATTAATGAGCTAAATTTAGTCTTTTTTGGAACGGATACGTCTAATGTTTGTCTTGATCCCCATAGGGTTTTGTTAAAAAATGGTATTGTTCACGAGATTACTTACTATAGATAGATGTATCCGCTTTTAATGCTTCATGTGTCTGTCTATTACACAAAGCTAAAGAAAATCTAAATCAGTATTTGTACTTGGGGATCGCTAGAACATAGACGGGGAATATAGATTCCAACATTCCAAACTCTACGACCGTTAATAGAGAATTTTAATATAAAGCATAGATAAAAATTCTCCTAAAGAGGACTCCCATGAAGACCTTAAATACTGTAACTTCTGCCTGCCGGTATTGTCAGTATTACAAGCCCGAAGGGCGTCGTGGGGGTCTTTGTCAGCAACTCGGCGTGCCCGTTCGAGGCGGCTGGGGAGCCTGTTCTTTAGCACTTCCGGCATTTGCGCCGTCTTGGGAACGTCTCGAAGTAATGATGCGCTGGCAGGATGAAACCCTGAAAACACCGGAGGCGCTCTCAATCAAATGTTCGCTGAACTCTTCTCAAGAATCTACCTCGCTTAACGAGAATGTCTCGACTGCCCAACAGTCAGTAGAAGAAGAGGCGCTGCTCGTATGAATAAAATAAAGAATAGTAAGCTCACCTTGCAGTTTGTCAAGTCAACTTGCTTCAACTCTTAAAAAAATAAAGATTTGCTTTAGAATCGCACCTTATTTAAGTCAAGGTGCGATTTTTGATTGAAGAGCTTTGTAGGATACTTTTTTACAAAAGATGACTCTTTAAACCCGTTTTCTTTTAGAAAACGGGTTTTTCCATTTGCGAACGACTAAGGCAGCCAAGGGTATTGACGGAAATCGGGTGGACGTTTTTCCAAAAATGCCTGTTTGCCTTCGGCTCCTTCCTCAGTCATGTAATAAAGCAAGGTGGCATTACCGGCGAGTTCTTGCAAACCAGCTTGTCCATCGCAATCGGCGTTGAAAGCAGCTTTTAGACACCGGATGGCAATCGGGCTTTTTTCTAAAATTTCATTAGCCCACTGGATGCCTTCTTGTTCCAGCTGTTCTACAGGCACGACGCAATTCACTAAGCCCATTTCTAGTGCTTGCTGTGCGCTGTATTGGCGGCAGAGAAACCAAATTTCTCGCGCCTTTTTTTGCCCAACAATCCGGGCAAGATAGCTGGCACCAAATCCACCATCGAAGCTGCCGACTTTAGGGCCAGTTTGCCCAAAAACAGCATTATCTGCGGCGATGGTGAGGTCGCAAATCAGGTGCAGGACGTGTCCGCCACCGATGGCATAACCTGCCACAAGCGCAATGACGACTTTGGGCATGGAACGAATTAGGCGTTGCAAGTCTAGGACATTTAGGCGGGGGATGCCTTCATCGTCTACATACCCAGCTTGTCCCCGCACACTTTGATCGCCACCAGAGCAGAAGGCGTATTTGCCATCGGTGTGAGGGCCAGCGCCAGTAAATAATACGACGCCAATGCTAGTATCTTCGCGAGCATCGCAGAAGGCGTTGTAAAGTTCAAAGACGGTTTTGGGACGGAAAGCGTTGCGTTTGTGCGGGCGATTAATCGTGATTTTGGCGATACCGTCGCCTTTGTGATAGAGGATGTCTTCGTAGGTTTTGGCGGTTTGCCAGTTGATTTGCATAGAGAGTTGTGCAGTATTTCGAGTTGTGCAGTATTTCGGCTTGAGAATTTTAACCCAGTGTTTGAAATTACGGTGACTAGGTAGAACCTCAAGAGAGAGGAGGCTTGAGCGATCGCTGTGTCATCATGACGACAGGGCTAAGAAAAGGCATTTTATGGGACAGACTGAGAAGAATTCCGAAGTCGAATCTGAGAATTTTAATGCTTTATCGTCAGATAACGCTTTAACCAATCCGAAAGCAGATCGATTAGGATATGCAACCTTTGCAAGATATCTAGCAGACAGTATTTGCAAAATGAGCTTTCCGGAAGGCTTCGTGATTGCAGTCTACGGTTCCTGGGGTTCTGGCAAATCGACGCTGTTGAATTTTTTAGTTCACTATCTAAAGGAAAAACCAGAGAACGAGCAACCAATTATCGTACCCTTTAATCCCTGGTTGTTTTCCGGGCACGAAGATATCACAAGGCGCTTCATTGACCAATTACAGGCTGTTTTGAGTGAATTCAAATCTGTACCGAAAGGCTTAAAAGATCGACTAGCCGATTTCGGTAAACTGTTTTCTGAAATTCCTATTCCTTACGCTCCAGCGGGTAAGGTAGTAGAAAAAATATTTGACGATAAGCAAAAGGATACTTCCGACTTAAAAGAAGAAGTCGAAAACACACTGCTAAAGCAGCATCCGCGAATCGTGGTAACAATTGACGATATTGACAGGCTTGCCACTGACGAAATTAGACAGTTGTTTCGCGTTGTCAAAGCCATTCCAAATTTTACAAATGTTGTCTATGTCCTAGTCTGCGATAAAGAAATTGCCCTCAAAGCACTTGCAGACACGCAGGGGACAACTGGAGAAGCCTATCTTGATAAACTTGTTCAAGTTCCTTTTGAGTTACCAATTCCCAATAAAAATCTACTCCGCAGGCTACTTTTTGAAAAACTGAATTTCGTACTTGCTGACACCCCTACACAGCTATTAGATAGAAATTATTGGGGAAATATTTACTATCAAGGGATAGACCAATTTATTACCAACACTCGCGATATCACTCGTTTGATAAACACCTTAAGCATGACGTACCCGGCAGTTCAAGGTGAAGTAAACTCAGTGGATTTCATCGCTGTTGAGTCGCTGCGAGTCTTTTGCCCAACGATATATGACATCATTCGCAAAAATCCTAAAGCTTTTGCAGGAGACACAGATACCAAAGGTTTTATAAGTGCTACAGCGGACGAACTAAAATCTCTTTACAATTCTTGGCTTGCTCAGCTTCAAGATGAGGATAAAGAGCCAGTTAAACGGTTGCTATTGATCCTCTTTCCTAAGTTATCAGCGATTTGGGGTAATAATACCCAATACGTTGCACAACAAGAGTTAACATGGCGCAGACAACTGCGCGTATGCAGCTTAGAAGTATTTCCAGTCTACTTCCGTCTGGCGTTACCAGAAGGTGAATTATCGAATACCGAGATGAAAGCCATCCTTGCTTTGGCAGGCGATGCGAAGGCATTTGGAGAAACTCTTGTAGAACTCGCTAATCAAAAACGTCCTGAGGGTACGACGCAAGTTCGGATATTTTTGGAACAACTTGAGGATTACACTGAAAAAGAAATTCCTTTAAATAGCATTCCTTCAATTGTGCAAGCTTTATTGGATGTGGGCGATCGCCTTTTGCGTCCTGAAGACGAACCGTGCGGAATGTTTGATTTTGGAAATGATATCAGAATCGAGCGCATCATCTCACATCTGTTGCGTCGTCTTGAGGAACCAGCACGGTTTGAGGTGTTGAAACAGGCGATGTCAGATGGTAAGGCAGTTTTAACCATTGTGGACAAAGTAGTCGTCCTAGGTCAACAACACGGTAAGTTTGGAGCTAGTGAATCAAATCTAGAAGAAGAAAGACTTATCAGCGCACAGCACCTTGATGAACTTGAAGAAATTGCCTTAAATAAGGTGCAAGATGCCGTGCAGCAAAACTCCCTATTACAAACGCCAGGTTTAGCACATATCCTGTATTATTGGCGGGAGCAAACAAGCGAGGATGAAGTCAAACAGTGGGTTAAAGAGGCGATTAAAAACGACGAAGGGCTAGTTGATTTCTTTGAGAAGTTTTTTGAAAAAGCATTTAGAAAATCTGAGTCTAATATGGGTCAAAGCACCGGCTACGGGCTTGAGCCGAATTTACTTGAACCCTACGTTGACGTATCTTTAGCGATTAACCGGCTTAGGAGCCTTCTTGAAAAGGATTGTTTAACAGAAGAACAGAAAAATGCGATCGCGCGATTTATTGAAGAATATGACAGGAGTCAGCAGGAGAAAGATTCTGACGATCCATTAGCATGAAAGGCTGAATGATTCACCAGAGTTAACGTTCACAGGATATCTGCTGCCAATTTTCCCAAATTCTCTTTCCGCCATTTGGCATCTACCTTGCGATTGGTTGGCAACTCTAAAACCCGGAGTCCCTGCGATGGCAATGGGTTTAATCGTTGCTTCAGGTGTTCCCAGGATGTAATCACTTCATGCTCTACATTGTAAGTAGCACAAAGCTGAGCAAAATTTATATCCTGTGGTGTGGCAAAAAATTCTTCAAAGGGTGGGTTAAATTTGGAAATCGGCAACATTTCAAAGATGCCGCCGCCATTGTTGTTAATTAAAATTATGGTCAAATGCCCTATAAATTTACTTCTCAGTAAAAAGCCGTTAGTATCGTGCAATAAAGCTAAGTCACCTGTCAGCATCACAGTGCTTTGATTGCGATGTGCAATGCCTAAAGCAGTCGATAAGGTGCCATCAATGCCATTCGCGCCTCGATTAAAAAAGGGCTGAATCCCGGAATTGTTGGGTGCCCAGAAAAACTCTACATCTCGCACCGGCATACTATTAGAAATAAACAGAGGAGTGCCCGGTGGTAGCGTCTTGGAAAGTAACCAAGCGGCTTTTCCTTCAAAAAGTGTGTCCATTGTTGCCATCGTTTGGTCGATGGCTTTCCTGACCTTTGATTCGGCTTCACACCAACTGCTGAGATAAGACGCGATCGCTTGCGTCTCTACAAGTTCATTTGGGTAGGTTTGAAATAGGTGTTCTATGGAGATTCGCAGGTGGGTTGTATTGCCGTGCAAGGGATCTAAATTGTGGTGGCTGGGGTCAATTACCCATCGGCGCGGTTGAGTTTTATCTAGCCAGTTTCGCAGTTCTTTACTGGTAGGTAATTCACCGATTTGAATTACCATTTCTGGTGTCAGTTTTTGCGCTAACTGCTGATTACGCAGGATTAAGTCATAGGTAGAAATTAGATAAGGGTTCAGTTGACTATAGTTCCTTAATGGAGATAGTGCCTCAGCCAATACAGGCCATTTTAAAGATTTGGAGAGGTGCGCGATCGCGATCGCATACTCTTCCGGTATTTTCGGTTGTGCAGTCCCAGCGATAATAATTCCTCTGTCACATTGCTGCCACTCCTGTATGGGGTTGAAAGTGGTAGGTTGCAGGTTGAAAGTTGCTCCTAATGGCTGACAATTTGCAAAGAAATCTTCTTCTAGTAGAGACGTACCATTTTGCATCTCTACAGCACCGTCGGGAATTGGGGCGAGGGGGTCGCGGAAGGGGATGTTAAGATGAACGGAGCCTGGAGTCGGAAAGAGCGTTCTTTCCCACGCATACATCACTGTCTGCCGCAGATAACCCAGCATTCCCATCTCTAGAGAAGGCAACGCTAACTCAGCTTGCCAGTTGGGATAATTGCCAAATAATTTCACCTGATCGATCGTCTGTCCAGAATGACAATCTCGCAATTCTGGGGGGCGATCGGCGGTTAAAACTAAAAGCGGAATTCGACTTTCCCTAGCTTCAATTACGGCTGGGTAAAAATTTGCCCCGGCAGTTCCAGAAGTGCAAACTAACGCCACCGGCAATCCAGATTTTTTCGCAATTCCTAATGCCAAAAATGCAGCGGATCGTTCGTCTAAAACAGGAATGGCTTCTATTTCATCAGTTTGAGCGAAAGTAACAGTAAGGGGTGTTGAACGAGAACCTGGACAAATAACGGCCGTGGTTAATCCTAGCCGCTTTAATGTTTCGGTTAGGATGGAAGCCCAGAGGGAGTTGGTGTTACGAAAATCAACGGGCATTTAAAAGAAGAATGAACCGCAAAGACGCTAAGAAAGAAAGAGAGAAGAGAGAGTTCCGGCTAGACTAAGGCTTTTAGAAGTGCCTGGAGTTTAAGTTGAATTTCTGCTAATTCTTTGTCTGGATCGGAACCAGCAACGATACCGGCACCGGCGTAGAGTCTGGCACGACAGCCATCTATGAGTGCTGAGCGAATTCCCACAACAAATTCACTATTTCCTTGGCGATCTACCCAACCGAGGGGCGCGGCATATAATGACCTATTGAAGGTTTCATAGCGGCAAATTTCTTTCTGGGCACTCTCGCTGGGGACGCCAGCAACGGCTGGTGTCGGATGGAGTTCAGCCAGGATTTCTAAGGGATGAACGCCTGCCGGTATTTTCGCCTGAATGGGTGTCCATAAATGCTGAATATTTAAGAGTTTCAATAGCTGTGGTTGGGACAATACTTGAGGATTTAAACCTAGCTGGGAAAGGCGATCGCGAATAAAATCAATGACTACTCGATGTTCGCGCCTTTCTTTTTCACTGGTTAGTAACCGATTTGCTAATTCCGCATCTTCACTTGCTATTTTTCCTCTGGGTGCTGAACCTGCCAGAGCGTCCGTTACTAATTCATAGTCATGAATACTAATTAAACGTTCGGGACTTGCACCAATAAAACTTTGTCCCTTGCCGTTACTGGTGGAAAAAATATTGCAATCAGGATTGCGAGTTCGTAAATGATTGACGGAGGGAATTAACTGGAAAGGAATCGGGGAGATAACATCAAGGGCGTGAGCCAAAACAATTTTATGAATTTTTTCTTCCTGAATTGATGATAAAGCCTTAACCACCGATGATTTAAAATGGTTTACATCTGCAACATCGTGTTTCTTAAATAGTTTTCTGGCATCAATTGCAATATCGAGAAAAGATGCACTATGAAACCTTTCTAACCCAGTAACTCTGATTGCCTGAAATGTACGCCATAAGCTTTCAGTTAAATCTTGAATATTTATCTCTGAATCAATCAGAATATTTGCGACTACTACCGAAGTCTGATTTTTTAGAGAGATTTGCCATCGGGGTAAGAATACTGTGGCGGAAGGAAAAAGAGAATCCGCTCCTAGATTTTCATTAAAAAATGTAAAAGCGCAGAAAAAATGAGCGCCCGAAAAAGGTAAATTAACTTCACCAATACTCGTGGTATTGGCAATGCAAGATTGAATAAACTCCTGGGATTTGTTAAACCGATTGGGGCTTTCTAGTGTTAGCGCAGCTGCGGTGTCGATGGCAGCGATCGCTTCTCCTTGTGCTGGTTTTTCAAAGTAAAAGTGTAATTGATCGGGTCTAGCGATCGCCTGAAGGACAACCAACGGATCGACTGCTGGGATTTCTTGAGAAATACTGAGGATCTGTGTCTGTTTTTTTTGTACAGCAGTCTGCTTAAAGGCTAAAAGAAATTGATGCAGTTCGTGAGTGTCTTGAAAAAGATTTTTAAGATAGGGTGTGACTAGCATGGAAGGGAGGATAGGTTGGCAATTTGATGTTAATACAACTAGCTGTGGCTCCTGGTTTATTGTTAGTAATCGAACAAATCTATCCTAAGAGCCAATAGAATAATGACAGTCCGTTGAAAACTGGTCGTATCTGCCAGCCTTCCCCTCTTTTCTAAAATTAAGGTATGCTTACCAATAACCTTATTGAAATTCTTAATAATCCCCCAAAAATATTTTTTGAGGAATAAGGCTAAGCCTATGTATTGGTTTCTCTGTAGTATTTCTAGTCTACAAATTTCGCCTGCTTTTAAGATTGTCGTCATACTTTCAATGATTCCTTAACCTAAATTTCAGGATGATTACCGCAGGGGCATCTTCATTGATTAGATTTTAAAAACTCTTAAACATTGTATCTAAATCTACACTGTTTAGATAAAATGTGTGATTTGACAGAGCTGAATATGCGGGAGGTCATAACGAGTAGCTAGTTTTGAAAGAACCCGCTTAAGATTTGACATAGGCTAGTCTTCCATAGGTCAAGACACGACTGAAAACCTCTGTCACCCTACTAAAGGGCTTGTAACAAAGTCTGTAGCAAATATCCTATCACGGCTTTAGAGTTGTAAAATCTGGTAGCTGCTTGGTAATAGCATAAATTGAGACTAATGGATACAAAATTGATTAATCATCCCACCAGTGGAGGGGCAAACATCAGCGACCCCGGTCTTTGGATGGCAGCGATTAAGCCGCCCATGTACAGCGTTGCTATTATTCCAATTTGGGTGGGAACATCTGTTGCTTTTGCTGACACTCAAGTGCTTCAGGGAGCAATATTTTCTACATTTTTAATGTCAGCAATTTTGATTATTGCATGGCTGAATCTCAGCAATGATGTGTTTGATTCGGAGACGGGTATTGATAAGAACAAAGCCCACTCCTTGGTGAATTTGACAGGTAACAAATCATTAATTTTTTGGCTAGCAAATCTGTTTTTAGGGCTGGGTGTACTGGGAATCTTAGCGATCGCATGGTGGCAACAAGACCTCACAGTCATCGGATTGGTACTCCTGAGCTGTGCGTTGGGCTACAGCTATCAGGGACCTCCCTTTCGCTTAGGCTACCAGGGTTTGGGGGAAATTATCTGCTTTATTTGCTTTGGTCCCCTAGCAGTGGCGGCGGCTTATTATAGTCAAACCGGCACATGGTCGATGACCAGCCTTGCAGTGTCTATTATTGTAGGGATTGCCACGAGTTTAATTTTGTTTTGCTCCCATTTTCACCAGGTTGCGGACGATTTGGCAGCCGGGAAGCGATCGCCTATTGTCCGGCTGGGCACTAAAACAGGATCGCAGTTGCTGTCTTTGTTTAGCGGCAGCATTTATGCGCTAACCGGGCTATTTGTCGTTTTGCAAATTTTCCCCGTTTGGACGTTGCTAACCTTTGCGAGTTTGCCTTTCGCCATCAAATTATGCCGCCACGTCCACCAGTATCACGATCAACCGGAGAAGGTCAGTAACAGCAAATTCATCGCAGTATCCCTACATTTTTGGAGTGGACTGCTGTTGGGATTGGGGTTTGTACTGCCGTTATAGCTGATGCAATATCGGTTTGAGTTTCGTCCTTACCGGCGGAGGTTTGTGCGTCCCTTGCAAACCAGTCACGGCATCTGGGACATTCGAGAGGGCATCATCCTCCGCCTCACTGATGAGAACGGGCAAGTCGGCTGGGGCGAAGTTGCCCCCCTGAGCTGGTTTGGTTCCGAAACCTTAGAGCAAGCGCTGTCATTTTGTCGCCAGCTGCCGGAGGAAATTACCGATGAAACGATTTTCTCCATCCCATCTGCCCTTCCCGCCTGTCAATTTGGCTTCGAGTCCGCTTGGGAAGATACCTCTCATTTTCAGGATAAGGCAAACCTAACCCCCCAGCCCCCTTTCCCTGCTGGGGACGGGGGGGAATTGAAAGCCTCTCTCCAACCCCCCTTTTTAAGGGGGGAAAGGGGGGATCGAGAGGGGTTGGGGGAGAGGTTCAGCGAAAGCCTCACAAGAGAATATGCGTACAGCGGCTTACTCCCCGCTGGCGAGGCTGCTTTAAATCAATGGCAGACGCTGTGGAACCAGGAATATCGCACCTTCAAATGGAAAATTGGCGTTTACCCAATTGCCGACGAACTAAAAATTTTCCAACGACTTACCCAAACACTGCCAGAAGGGGTAAAACTGCGCCTGGATGCCAATGGCGGACTCAGTTACGAGGAAGCCAACCTGTGGCTGTGGACTTGCGACAATGTTATGGCGGAGGAATTACCTGTAGAAATTGAATTTCTCGAACAACCGCTGTCTGTGGCTCAATTTCAGGGGATGGCGGAATTAAGTATGTGCTACGCCACTGCGATCGCCTTAGATGAATCCGTGGCTACAATTGACCAGATGGCAGCTGCGTCCCGTGAAGGTTGGCGGGGGATTTTTGTCATTAAGCCCTGCATCGCCGGTTCTCCATCCCGTTTGCGCCAATTTTGCCAACAACATGAAATTGATGCCGTCTTCTCCTCCGTCTTTGAAACCGCTATTGGTAGGCAGGCAGCATTAAAGCTAGCAGCAGAATTATCCCGTCACAATCGAGCAGTCGGTTTTGGCATCAACCACTGGTTTGACGAAGATGAAGAAATCAGATTTAAGAATTGATGGAATCGCCACTAGACTATCTTAAAGAACGTGCTAATGATGACTGGCTGATTGGTTACGACAGCCGCAAATTTATTAATATTGCCGAGCAAGTATTTAATCAATTAACCCTGCTTGCAAACTCTGAAAATAAACCAAAAATATTACTAGCAGAGCGAGAACCAATACAATTTCTTGCCAGCTTCATTGCTGCCAGTGCCGCCGGTTGTCCAGTTTTCCTTTGTAATCCCAACTGGGTTAAACACGAATGGCAACAAGTTTTTGATTTAGTCCAACCAGACATCATCTGGGGAGATTGCCCTTATCCTTTCACCTCCCCATCTTGTAGAGACAAAAATCGCGTCTCTACAACTATCAACAACTGGATTATGATTCCCACCGGAGGTTCATCAGGGCAGACTCGATTTGCCATCCACACCTGGAAAACCTTAATGGAATCCGTACAAGGTTTTAGACAGTATTTTCAAATAAATCAAGTAAATTCTTTTTGTGTATTGCCTCTGTATCATGTCAGTGGTTTGATGCAATTTATGCGTTCCTTCACCTCTGGGGGAAGATTAGCAATTATGCCATTTAAAGAATTAGAATCTAGTGAAAAGTGCGATATCGATCCATCTGAATTTTTTCTATCCTTAGTACCCACTCAACTGCAACGTCTCCTACAAAGTCCAGAGTTAACCGCCTGGTTATCCAGCTTTCAGACAGTGCTTTTGGGAGGTGCCCCTGCGTGGATAGAACTTCTGGAAGAGGCGAGACGCCACAGCATCCGCTTAGCACCCACTTATGGCATGACAGAAACCGCCTCGCAAATTGCCACCCTCAAACCAGAATATTTTCTCAACGGTACTAACAATTGCGGTCAGATTCTCCCCCATGCCAAAGTGACAATTTGTAGTTCTAGCAGCGAGATATTAGAAATCAACCAAGTAGGAACTGTTACCGTTAAATCTGATTCTTTGGCACTTGGTTACTATCCTGAAAAATTTCCTAATCAACAACATTTCCAAGTAGATGATTTAGGCTTTATTGACGAACAGAGTAATTTAAATATTATCGGTCGTAGCAGTAACAAAATTATCACAGGTGGCGAAAACGTCTTCCCCTCTGAAGTAGAAGCTGCAATTCAAGCTACAGGTTTAGTTGCTGATGTCTGTGTAATTGGTTTACCCGACTCTCACTGGGGACAAATCGTAACAGCCGTTTATGTTCCCAGTAAATCAGACATTTCTACTTATACTCTACAAATAGAAATTGAAGATAAATTGAGCAAATTTAAACGCCCTAAATATTGGGTGCCAGTAGAAACATTACCAAGAAACGCTCAGGGAAAAGTGAACCGCGAACAGCTACAAAAAATTGCTTATAGTAGGGTATTTGAGTGGCAGTATAACGAAGTGTAACGCGCTCTATTAACTCCCTCTTCGCGTCTTTTGCGTCTAAAGCGCTAACACGCATCCGTGCCGCTACGCGAACGCTAATGGGGTTTATTCCTCTTCTTCCTTCCATTGCTGGAGCCATCGAATCATCTCCGCCGGAATTTCCTTTCTACTTCTAGTAGCTGCATCGATGCAAACGTGCCGAGTAATTGCTTGTGCGACTACCCGATTTTCTGCAATAAATTGGTAATTAACTTCAAATTTTTCAGATGAAAGATGTTGAGGAATTAACTGAATAACTACTTTGTCACCGCAATACATCGGACTGAAAAAATCAACGCTGGCATGAACAATAGGAATCGCAACATTCGGGTTGCTGAAAAACAACTTGAGATTGATATCCAAAGCCGCTAGAGATTCTTCATAAGCTTCGTGACACATCGCCAAGACATTAGCAAAGTAGACAACACCGGCGGCGTCGGTATCCTGAAAACGAATCGTTCGGGTATAAGTAAATGACATTTATAGATAGATGCGATCGCTTCGCCTTAAACTTTGTTTTACGCTTCCTCTAGCCTTTCTATTCTCTCATCTACCAACCACTAATAATTTTCTTCAGCTCTCCAACATCTAGACAATCGAAAGCAAAAGCTTTACGAAGCAGCTTGCTAGGAATAAAGTCATCATACTTTTGCATTTTTAAAGGTTCTTCAACAGCAACTAAATCTAACACCGTAATCCTTTTATTGCCAAACGCCAGGATTTCCGAGCCAAGCTCTTCAACCCCATCTTTTCCAAGTTTAACCGTCATAAAGTATGGTGCTTGACCCCCAATTTTCTTGATATCCAGAGACTCTCTACCAAATAAATTTAGAAACCTCTCTAAGGTGCGGTAAGCGACAGTACCCATCCAAGGAAAAATGCAGCAAGTTTTGCTTCCTAATGAAACGATGTTATTTCTTTCAAATTCCCAAAAGCGAGCTAATTGACGAGCTTCATTCAGACGTTTTTTAGCATTACTTTGTAAGTAGCTATACTGAGACTCTTCAAGCAAAACTCTTCGCATCCGTTCAAGAACTTTTGTATGAATATTGCTACTGCCACCATGCCAAGAAATTTTAGCTTGACCTTGTGCTTGTTTGACAAAAACCGTTTTTGTTTTAACATCGCTATCCAAAACTTCCCACGTTCTCCCTGCCAAGGCAAAGCAATTGCCAACAGGTGGAGGCATCAGGATACTGCCAATTTCCATCGATTCATCCCTAACAGCATACTCAACCGTGTCGGAAAAAACGGCGTAAAAATGAAAATTTTTTACAATTTTCTCCCCAGCTAATCCGATAATTAATTTGTCTCCCTCAGTCTGCTGAAGGTGGTCAATTCCTATCAAGTTTCGGAGCAATTGCCTAAAATCATCTTTAGATATAGCTGCAAAGGGTGGTAAGGCTAAAACTTGCTGAGCTAAAGCTGCGGGAGAGAGTTCCTCCAGCGCTGCTAAAATACTCATTGTTTGGTGATATAAAAGGCTAAAAGGATATTTAACCGGCTTGATTGGCTCAATCCAGCGTTCTTCTAAGTAAAGTTGGATAATTGCGATAGCTTGCAACAGTTGCCAAGGAATTTGATTAGGAAGCGATTCCTCTGTTGATAGTTCTTCCTCCGCGCAAACAAACCGCATATCTGCCGCACTTCCTCGCCTTCCCGAACGTCCCAATCTCTGCAAGAAACTGGATACAGATAAAGGCGCGTTTAATTGAATGACTCGCTCTAATTGACCGAGATCGATTCCTAATTCAAGCGTGATAGTTGCAGCAGTAACAGATGGAACTTTGGTATCGCGCATCGCATCCTCAGCCGCTTCCCTTAAGGAGGTAGAAATACTGCCATGATGGACGTGATAAATATCTGGTAATCCTTCAGCTTCGGCTATTTCACGCAGGCTGGCAATCACTGATTCTGTATCTGAGCGATTGTTAGCAAAGATCAGGCTTTTTCGAGATTTAGTGATATCAAAGATATGCCTGTAGTAAGGACTAACAACTAAATCATCAGTCTCATCTGTTTCAACGGGAGAAACAAAAAAATGCTCTAAAGCCAGATTGATTTTTCGTTTTCCTCCCTCGATATCCGGAGTAATTACTGGCGTTTCAGTTCCCAGTCGCAGCCAGTCTTCAGCGAGTGAGTAATCGCCAAGGGTAGCCGATAAACCAATCCGACGGGTGGGATTTTTTACAAATTTTGAAAGGCGTGCCAACTGGCAGAGAATTTGGCAACCCCGTTCGGAACCCATAAAAGCATGGATTTCATCAATAATGACAAAACGTAAATCTCCAAACAAGCGAAACAGTTGAGTATTTTTATTAATTAAGAGACTTTCTAAAGATTCTGGCGTTATTTGCAAAATCCCTTTGGGATCTTTTAGGAGTTGTTTCTTCCGAGCCTGAGAAACATCACCGTGCCAGTGCCAAACTGGAATATCCGCTTCTTTTAAAAGGTCATTTAAACGCTCAAATTGGTCGTTAATTAACGCTTTTATTGGGCTAATATAAAGTGCCCCAATCGTTGTAGATGGTTTTTGATGTAATAAAGTTAGAACGGGAAGAAAAGCTGCTTCTGTTTTCCCGGATGCGGTTCCGGCGGCGATTAACAAGTGAGCATCCGTGTCAAAAATAACCTTACAGGCTTCAACTTGAACGTCTCTTAATTCAGTCCAATCTTGGGCGTAAATGTATTCTTGAATAAAAGGCGCTAATTTAGCAAAAGCCTGTTCGCTCATAGGGTAAATTCTGCAAATTCAGTATTCCCATCTACCTCTGGGTTTTTGCCAGGAGAAGTCGGTTTAAAATTGGAACCATGAATGAGTTCTCTGAAAGAGATGTTGGGGTTTTGTTGAAGGATATTCAAAATACTGATAAAATCGCGGACAACTTCACGGGGTGTCAAGAATTTGTCTGCACCTAAGCGATTGATAACTTCTTGCATAAACTCTTGCAAGTCACTCGGTTTCAGAGTTTTATTATAGTTGTAATGAGTAGCATGAATATCCACCAATCGGTGCAAAAGCTCGGATATATTTTGCTGGGTTAATATTTCTAGCTGGATGACGGGTGCTGAGGTATCCTGATGACCTCCTTTGACACGGCTGCTTAAGCGCGATCGCAATGCTTCATCACTGTATAACCCCCGGCGTTTGTCCTCCACAAATTCTGGCGTTCCTCCGATAAAAATGCCGAGATTTTCTGCTCTTCCCTGCATCGTATCGTTGAACATTGCCAATAGCTTATCGTAGTTTTTTTGACGGGAAGCGGTATGAGTAATTTTGTACAAATGAACGGCTTCATCCACCAAAATTAAAAGCCCTTTGTAGCCAATATCTGAAACAAACTTTGCAACTAGCTTGATGTAGTCATACCAAGTTTCATCGTCAATGATGACACGTACTCCCAGCGCGGTTTTTGCCTCAGTCTTCGTCCCAAATTCCCCTCGAAGCCAACGTAGCGCTGCTTCCTTTTTATCATCATCTTCCGAACGATAGCCGCGCCAATAAGCGATGATGACATTCGCAAAGTCGAACCCGTGAACTAAACCTTCTATATCCTTAACGACTTCCCGAATTTTCTCTTCTACTTTATCGTCAAACCCAGTGTCGTTGGGTCGCATCCCGCTTTCTTGTGCAACTTGGTTTTGAATATTATTAATCCATCCTTCCAAAATGGGTGTGAAAGCGCCACCTTCTGGGCGAATTTTGGTGGAAAGATTCTGCATTAATTCTCGATAAGTTGCAACCCCTTTTCCGTCAGTTCCTGCGAGTCGCCGTTCGGGAGATAAATCAGCATCAGCTACTACGAAACCTCTTTCCATCGCGTGGTTGCGAATCAGTTGTAGCATAAAGCTTTTACCGGAACCATAGCGTCCTACAACGAAGCGAAACCCGGCACCGCCTTCGCCAATATTATCGAAATCCTGTAAAATAGCTTTGACTTCTTTTTCGCGTCCCACAGCAATATGTTCCAGACCGATTCTAGGAACAACACCTGCACCAAGAGAACTGATTAAAGCATTCGATATTCTTTTGGTAATTTTGATTTTTGTCATGATTTAAAATAATTTATTTGTTGCTATATAGGCGGACAAAGCTTTGACGTTTCTCATTCTGTCTCACCTACGAGGAATGAGGTGAGGTTTTTGATTCGGTTTACTTAGGTTTTATAATAAATTTTGATAAATTGTTAGTTTTATAAAACTAAGTTTCGAGCATATTCTTCACTTTTGTCAAGTGTTCTTCTGCGATCGCAGGCGGAATCGATGCCGAACCTGGTTCAATGATAAAATCGCCAATGGTATCTATAGCACGTTCGTTTATTGCATCTATCAATAGTTGAGGCATAGTTATATTTGTCTCAGCGATTTTCTTGAGAGTTGCACCTGGATTGTTTTGCTCTACTATGGCTTTGATTATCTGAATATCATCATTCGTAAGTTTTGTTTTTAGAGCAGTCCATTCCGCCGATAAGTTTTCTACTGATTGTTTTCTTTGTATTTCCAAAAAAGGGATTGTTTGGGATTGTCCTTTTTGAGGTTTTTGGAAGTTTAAGTTCCCACTCTTTAACTGCTCGTATTCCAACTTTAAAGAGGATACTTGCCCTTGCAACTGACCTAATTCTACTTTCAAAGACGCCAGAGATTGATTCAGCACCCCTCTCTGTGTTTCCAGCGTCTGAAGCTGAGCTTGCAGATTATCTACTTCTGATTGTAAAGGGCGTTTTTGTTTTTTGAGATTAGTAATTTCCTGTTCAAGGATGGTTTTCTGATTCTGATTATCTGCAACTTGATCTTGCAGTTTTTTGAATTCCGTTTTCAGGGAATTTAAGCTAGTTTCTGTCTTCTGCTTTTCCGATGTTGCAGCCAACAAGGATTCATTGAGTTCTGCTTTTTGCCTTTCCAGAACCTCAAGTTGAGTTTGGAGAATAAACCCTTGTTCTTCTAGTTGGTATCTATAAGCTCCTAAAGTGGACACTTCCCGATTAATGACCTCTCTTCGGGTATAGCTTTCTGCTATTTGTCCGTGCAATTGGTTTAGGTTTGACTCCAAATAATAGAGATCATCTTCTAAGTTTTGTCTTTCATCGGAAATCGCTTGAATTTCATTTTGTAGAAAAAACTTCTGCTTTCTTTGTTTAATTTGTACAACAATGGCTCCTGCATAAGTAGCAGGTACAGTAATTAAACCTGTAACCAAGGCTTTTGGGAAATCTCGGTTGGCAATAAAGCTCAGGAAAAAGCTCACACCGAAGGCAATTAAACCCAGTAAAATCCGATTGCTTACCTTAACCGATCGCATATCATTTTTTGTGAGATAAAGTCAGCATTTCCCAAGTTCTAATTCATCCGAACAGAATTCTAATTATGTGTTTAATCTACGAGATTCTGAACCAGTAACAGCTAAATCTGCCCTGAGAAAGTCAATGAATTGCCGTGCTGTACGTCCAGAACGCCCGTTGTGGCGAGTTGCCCACTGTAAGGCACGATACTCTAAATCTTCCTGAGTGAGGGAAATGTCGGCTTGGGTTGCGAGATGGCGAACAATGCTTAGGTAGGTGTTCTGATCGGCGGGTTCAAAGGTTAAAGTCAGACCAAAGCGATCGCTAAACGACAGCTTTTCCTGAACCGTATCCCAGGCGTGAATTTCTTCATTGTCCTTGGGACGAGGGCGATCGCTAAAAAATTCTCGAATCAGATGCCGTCGATTAGATGTGGCATAAACTACCACATTTTGAGGACGGGCGGTTAAATTGCCCTCCAGCACCACTTTAAGAGCTTTGAAAGCGTCGTCATCCTCCTCAAAGGAGAGATCGTCAACAAAGATGATGAACTTCTGAGGCACACCCCGCAACTGCTCGACAATGGTTGGTAAATCTTTCAGTTCAGATTTGGCAACTTCGACGAGGCGGAGGTTTCCCGTATCAGGCTCATTTAACAACCCCTTCACCAAAGAAGATTTGCCGCTACCACGACTGCCGTAGAGCAAAACGTGTAAAGCTGGATGACCGGCGAGTAAAAATTTTGTATTCTTCAGCAAAGAGTCTTTCTGAGACTCGTAGCCGACTAATTCTGGAAGCTGCACGGGATCGGCATATGAAATGCCTACCAACTGCCCAGATTGCCAGCGTAACGCCCGATAAGAAGCAAACAGCCCCGTTCCGTATTGCTGATAATGAGCGGCTAAAGATTCCAGCAAATCTACCCAATTTTCTGACATTTGGAATTTCTCCCAAATGGGCAATTCGTGAATTGCACCTACCCTATCCTGCTGCTGGTTCCAGGCGACTGGTGCCGCGAGTAACTTGGCTGTGGCTTGCACCCACCGGCTCAACTGGTCGCTACTGCAATTGTAGAGGCTCTGCAAGGCTTGTAAATCGTGCTGGGCAGCAGCTACCAGCGCCGGAGGCAGTAAAGACGATTGCTGGACTTGCTTGCTAAAAGGATTGTCAGTTCTGAGAATTTGGGTAATTAGGTAGTCTTGCCAACCTTGATTTCTGGCGGCTAAAGCTTGAAACCAAGTGCCGTAAGCTTGCAGGCAAGCCAGTCCATTGGTGTTGCTGCTGCTTAAGGCTTGTAGCAGATTCAGGAAAGCCGTGCCGACTTCCCCACGGAGGACGGATTGATAAAGTAACAGAGAAGCAGCTTGACGTTGCAGAAATTCGATTGAAGCGATCGCTTGAGTATCCATTAATCAACTGAGTGGTGTATCTCAGCTATGGTAAATTGTCTCCCGACGCTAGAAATAAGTTCTATTCAAGCAATGAGGTTTTAACTAGATGAATCTGGGTACTATCGCCGCGATCGCTTACGGAATTTTAGCCATTGTCGGCGGCATCATGGGCTACTCTCAAGCTCAAAGCAAAGCGTCGTTGATTTCTGGCAGTATCAGCGGCTTATTACTCATTCTCGGCGGCGTGATGTTATTGCAGGGACAAGCGTGGGGGCTGATTTTAGCAACTGTTGTCACCGCTGTTCTCATCATTGTCTTTGCCATCCGGTTGTTTAAAACTCGCAAATTTATGCCTGCGGGATTAATGACGCTCTTAGGTTTGGCGGCGCTGGCGGTGATGATTCAACAACTGGTTGCGATCGCGTAGCGGCGCTTCTAGCTTTCTGGATCTATCCCAAGCGATCGTGCCTGCTTTATTGGCACGATCTCCAAAATTAACACCCTTCATTCTTAAATCAGCTAAGCCATCAAAAAACTCAGAGAATCCGGCAACATTTCAATTTAGTAGCGACGGCAGGGAACACTAACCTTAGCGAAGCTTTTGCCCACATAGTCGCTTAAGGAGCTACCCATGAGTACCGTCAAAATTCAAGCTACTGAATATCCTATTCAGAAAGTATTTAGCAATGATTTTGTCTTCACCATTCCCCTGTACCAGCGTCCCTATGCCTGGACTACTGAGCAAGCTGGAGAATTGCTTCAAGACCTAATTGTATCCTTGGGTGACGGTAACGAGCCAATTGATGATATAAATCCCTACTTCCTGGGCAGCATTGTACTAATAAAGGCAGATAAACCAGACGCTCAAGTTGTTGATGGTCAACAACGTCTGTCAACGCTCACTATACTACTTTCAGCTCTGCGGACGTTAGTACAGCCCAAATATGCCAATGCCTTAACTAAGTTGCTCTACGAAGAAAGCGACCCAATCCTTGGCTACCCTAACCGATACCGTTTGACTTTGGCAAAGCGAGATGCAGAGTTTTTCAAGGAATACATTCAGGATGAAGGCGGTATTAGCAAACTGGAATCTTTACACTCAACTGCGCTTTCAGATAGTCGTAAAAATATTAAAGAAAACGCGCTGTTATTCCTGAAAGAGCTAGGGAGATTTTCCGAATCTCAGCGGGTTCGGCTCGTGCAATTCATTATTACAAGATGTTTTCTGGTAGTAGTTTCAACACCAGACTTAGAATCTGCATATCGGATATTTTCTGTGCTGAATGGTCGGGGTCTAGACCTGTCACTTCCCGATATTTTAAAAGCCGAGATTATCGGGCAAATTCCTGATGACCAAAAGGAAGCATACACTTGCAAATGGGAAGATATCCAAGAGAAACTAGGTCGGGAGACGTTTGAAGACCTTTTTTCATACATTCGCATGATTGCTCGTAAGGCAAAACTCACTGGTAGCATCCTCAAGGAATACCGTGAACATATTAAACCTTGGAATAATTCTCAGGAGTTTATCAAGACAACTTTATGCCCTTTAGCTGATGCTTTCTACAAAATTAAGAATACAAACTATGTAAGCGATAAACACGCCGAAGAAGTAAATAAACTGTTTAAGCAGTTAAATGATATCGATAATTCTGACTGGATACCTCCAGCTATTCTCTATCTCTCTCGTAACCACAGCCATCCTGAGCGATTGGTGAAATTCTTTACTGAATTAGAACGTCTTGCGGCGGGTTTGATGATTAAACGGGCAAATATTAACGAACGCATTGAACGCTATCGTCGCTTGCTAACTGCCATTGAGCATGAGGAAGATTTATATACACCCGATTCACCACTCCAAATTACATCAGAAGAAAAGAATGATATTCTCAAAATGTTGGATGGCGACCTCTACCTGACTCAAAAAATTCGTTTATTTGTATTGCTACGTCTAGATGCGGCTCTGTCAGAAGGTGAAGCCTCATACAACTTTCCCACCATTACTGTCGAGCATATATTACCGCAAAATCCTGCCCATGATAGTCTGTGGGTGAAGTCCTTTACAAGCTTGGAAGAACGCGAAAAATATGTGCATCGTTTAGGAAATCTGGCTTTACTCTCTTGTTATAAAAACAGTGAAGCGCAAAACTATGACTTTGATGTGAAAAAGCAAAAGTATTTCACCACTAAAAAAGGTGTTTCTCCTTTTGCGCTAACAACTCAAGTGCTAATGGAACAGGAATGGACACCCGAAGTCATTGAGGCGCGGCAGAAAAAGCTTATCGGCGTTCTCCAGAAAGTCTGGCGCTTAGAGTAGTAGGCTAACGCCAAGGCGATCGCTTCCTCATTTTCTCTAGTCCAGAGTGCGATCGCTCCTACTTTTTCTGAAGTTTAGATGTGCCTAAACCATCTGCCGAAGTGGAATCTCAATAATAAACTCCGCTCCTCCTCCCGGAGCTGAGAGACATTGCAATTGACCATTGTGCTTTTCTACAACAATCTGGTAGCTAATTGCCAAACCCAGTCCAGTGCCTTTGCCAATGGCTTTGGTAGTAAAAAAGGGATTAAATAGCTGTTGTCTCACCGCCTCTGTCATTCCAGAGCCATTATCCGCAATTTTGATAACGACGCGATCGCACTCTAGTACCTCAGTGCGAATTTTGATCCAGCTGGGATTTGCCTTGATTTCGGAAAGCGATCGCTGTTTGTTATACTCATCCAACGCATCAATGGCATTCGCGAGCAAATTCATAAACACTTGATTGAGCTGTCCTGCGTAGCACTCGACTTTAGGTAAGTGACCGTACTCCTTAATCATCTGAATGTTCGGATGATCCGGTTTTGCTTTCAGACGGTTATGCAGAATCATTAGGGTACTATCAATTCCTTCGTGAATATCAACCGCCTTCATTTCAGCTTCGTCAATTCGCGAAAAATTCCGCAAGCTAAGAACAATTTCCCGGATGCGATCTGCTCCCACCTTCATTGATGACAACAGGTTAGGAAAATCTTCCATCATAAAATCTAGGTCAATCGCTTCTATCTCTTCCTGAATTTCTGGCGTTGAGTTCGGGTATTGCTGATGATAGAGCCGCAATAGATTTAATAAATCTTGGGTGTATTCTCTGACATGGGTGAGATTCCCAAAGATAAAGTTAACTGGGTTATTAATTTCGTGAGCAATTCCTGCAACCAATTGTCCTAAACTGGACATTTTTTCGCTTTGGATTAGTTGACCTTGAGTGCGTTGGAGTTCTTGGAGAGTATGTTCTAGCTGCTGATTTTTTTCTTTTAACTGAACTTCTTTCTCCCGACGGGCTTTCTCAGCTTGTTTGCGAGCGGTAATATCCATCACGGTGACACCAAGACCCATCGGCTTGCCATCTTCTCCAGGTATGGGAAATTGAGAAGTCAACCAGTGCATCAGGACGCCTGGATTGCCAGGTAATTCACCGCACGTCTCCATGTTGAGAATCGCTTCGCCTGTCGTCAGTACTTTGCGTAATGTCGATTCGATCGCTTGTGCAGCGTCGGGCAAGACTTCAGCCAGGGATCTTCCTAAATGTTCTTCTACAGACACGCCATTGAAGTGTGCTAGCGCTTCGTTGATTTGCAGATATCGCATCTGGTCGTCAAGAATACAGAGTCCGACCGGCGCAACGTTAATAAATGAGTTCAAAAGCTGCTCGCGCCGCGCTAATTCTTTTTCCAACGCCTTGCGATCGCTAATGTCTCGCGACATCCCAATCAAACCGATAACGTTTCCTTGGGGATCGCGGTAGATGTTTTTTGTTGAGAGATACGTCACCGCGATGTCATTGATATAGACAATTTCCTCTAACGTCTGAGTTGTCCCAGAAGCCATAATTCTGCGGTCAGTCTCCATAAGTTGAGGGGCGACCTCAGGTGGAAATACCTCGGAGTCATCCTTCCCAATCATCTCCTCTACAGACTTGCCAAGGAGGTGGGCACCAGTGGAGTTGATCATTAAGTAGCGACCCTGAAGATCCTTGATAAAAATGATATCAGTCGTTCCTTCAATGACTGCATTCAAGAGGTTATAGCTTACTTGGAGCGCCTCCTCTGTCTCCTGGTGTTCGGCAATTCGCTGGTGTAATTGCTCGTTCAGTTGACTCAGCTCGATCGTGCGCTCCTCAACTCTATCTTCTAGCTCTTGATTCACCTGTTTCAGTGCTGCTTCTGCTCGGTGGCGCTGGCTGTCAACCGCATTCAGGAATCTGGCATTCCACCAAATTAAAAAGGCAAAAATAACTACGTTAAAGACGCCAAAAAGAGCCAGCCCAAGTTCGCTGTCATAAATCTGAGATTGGTAGCCGCATAATATGAACCAGCCCAGCACTGAGGGAATGCCAATCGCGGCTGGCGACATCCGCCGCACCATCAATCCGCCTGCTTTGTCGCTTGTAACAACTGTCATTAGTCCTCGATCTGGACAAGCAAACAGGACTCCGGTGGAAAGCAGGATGAATGCGATCGCTGTGTGCAACGCCACACCTGTGTTGTATAGCAATCGCCAAGGTAATTAGGACGACAAGCATAAGACATGCTCGATTGCATCTCGCAAACAATTAAACTGGTCGAGTTGTTTGCGGATGCGGCTCTTGAGCCAAGACCAGCAGTTCTCAATTTTGTTGAGGTCGGGGGAGTAAGGTGGTAAATACCAAAGTTGAGCACCAGCCGCTCGAATCAACTGCTCAATCCGCCCGCCCT